>CADBNP010000117.1 GCA_902796095.1 uncultured Aeromonadales bacterium
CTCAACTTTCTTAACAGTTCTGCTGACAGCGCTTTCCCATCCCGTGAACTGCTAGATTCAGACTACCGCAGAGTAAAACTGCCGGTGATGCCTGAATCCAAGCTTAAAGCTTCCTCCGAAGGACTTTCTGAACTTTTCTGGAACGACAGCAACAGACCTGATGAAAAATATTATTTTCCTCTCCAGACTGATGTGGAGTGCGTAGCCAGAGATCCGTGGGAACTGGTAAGAAAAAACAGCTCTGTGGCAATTGACTTTGGAACATCAAGCACTGTCGTTGCCGTAAAGGATGAGCATAGCCACGTAGATGTCGTAAGAATGGGCAGTTTCGATAAAACGGTTGAGCAGTCGCAGCTGGGAGCATCCCAGTATGAAAATCCGACAGTGCTTAATTTTATTGATTTTAATGCTTTCATGAAGGCCTGGACCGATGTTCCGTACCGTCCGGACACAGACTACTGCAGCCTGCAGTTCTCCCACGATGCCAGGGCACAGCTGAAGGACCGGCCCCGCAGCTGCATGACCTCCATCAAAACATGGTGCCGCAGCGACAATGAGGATCTGCATGTTCGTCTTTCGGATGAGCAGAATTTTGATTTTGAGATTGAACATCAGAAACTGTCTGAAGATACTGACATTGCCGCCATGGTTGATGCTTTCAGAGATCGTGGATTCGATCCGGTGGAGGTATATGCCTATCTCCTTGGATGCTCGATCAATAATCAGTCTCTGAATAACGGTTCGATCTTCCTTAACTACTACATGACATTCCCCGTTAAGTTTGACATCAGTACCAAAGCTCGCATTATGGAGGGATTCAGGCGCGGTCTTGCCCGCTCCCTTCCTCCGTCTCTTGTCTACTCCGAAAAATGGAAACAGCAGTGCAGCAGCTGCGCCGGAAATCTGCCACTGGTGGAAGAAATTGCAAGTGAACCGATAACCCTTGCCGCTTCGTTTCTGGAAGCTCTTGACATAGATCCTGCGGATGACGGTGTTCCGTTCGGTGTTTTTGATTTCGGCGGAGGAACCACGGACTTTGCCGTCGGGATCTATCGTAACGCAACGGAAGCAGAGTCGGATGATTACGGCTATGAGACAATGCTGGACATACTTGATGCCTCGGGCGATCAGGATCTCGGCGGCGAACATCTGGTGGACATGCTGTCCTTTGAGGTGATCTGTGAAAATATCGGTGAGATTCTAAAAAACAGGATAAATTTTATTCTTCCGCACGGATTCAATGCCATACCTGGATCCGAGACCGTCTGGTCAGGCAGTTCCTGTGCCTATGAAAATTTTTCAATGCTCTCCTCAAGACTGCGGAGTCTTTGGGAGTCTGCTGTTCTCAAGAATGAGGATGACGGTTCCCCGGAAACCTCCAATCCTGCGCAACTTAACATCATGTTTAAGACCAATAAGCTGAATGAAGAAGGCAGATTGGAGGTGGCCGATAAATCTGTGGCTGTCTCCGTAGATCAGGAACGTTTGAAAAATCTGATTAGAGACAGGATTAAGAACGGATTCGAGCGTTTTCTGTCCATGGTCAAAAGTGCCGTTGATGTAACCGGTGTTCAAATTGAATCCCTGCATGTGATTGCATCCGGCAATTCGTGTCATTCGCCCCTTGCGTGCGAGATTTTGAGAGAATATGACGGTATCACCAGAGACGGGATCAAGTTAACGCTCCATTCTGAACTGCTGGGGGCAAATCAGCAGAAATATGAGGAAAAGGGGGATTTGCACAGCGCTGATGAAGTTGTGGATAAAGAAGTTCAAAATCAGTCAGCGGCAGAAACACCGGATTATGCTCTCAGAAATCCTCTGCTGACACTGAAGACTGGAGTTGCGCTTGGAATTTTCAAACTGCTCAGAGGGGAAACTCTGGGCTTTGTAGAAAGAAACAAAACCGGGGATGGCGGTGAGGCTCCGTTTAACTTCTATGTCGGCAAATTTGTTAGAGGATGCTTCAGTCCGGTTCTTCAGAGAAACTCGGACTATCATACGTGGATCAAGTTTGACCGGGTTCGTAAAACTCTTAGAACAAGGATTGCCTGGACGAGTGATCCTACCGTAGTCAGTCAGAGCAAGAAAGAGGGCGATACCACCAGCTGCTTTATTGATCACAAGCAGGAACATGAAGGCCGTAATATTTTCATCAGGCCAGAAACTACTCATTCCATAAGGGTTGGCATATCAAGCAGCCAGGAACCGGAAAATATGGAAGAGGAACTGGTTATTGAACTTTGACGTTTACATGCAAACGCTGCCTGGAATATTGTTTGATGTTGCAGCATTTTGGCGGATGCCATTTGCCTGTGACAGCCTCTGGCAAAATCTTTGTACTGTTTGCATTTTTTGAAAAAGAAAACCCGAGATGCAGGAGACAACATGATTGATGTTAAGAGTATTCAGGAAATGCTGGAAAAATATGATCCTTCAGATTTGGTAGGCAGTTCGGAAACTCTTGGAGGATGCAGACTAAGTTCCCGTCAGAAGATAGTGTGTTCAGTCAAAGAGCGCGAGAAGATTCTGAAAAACACAACTTTTTTCCGCGTAAACTGCCTTACCTTTGAAAAAAATTTTCCTCGGCAGGAGGCTTTCGAGAATGTGATCAATGCGCTGAAAAATTCAGAATGCAAGATTATCTACTATCTCAGGGGGTGTTCGGGAAAAGTCGATTTTTTTATCGGTATATCGTCTCCGGAGGACAGTACCCGCTATAACCGCCGTGACTATGCTGATATGCTTTCAAGAGTTTTCAAGGGAAATTTCACCGGTTCC
>CADBNP010000118.1 GCA_902796095.1 uncultured Aeromonadales bacterium
AATCAGACTTACTGATGCTGAAGTGAGAGTGCTAACAGGTATTAGTACAAAGTACAATGAGGGATGGTATTTAAAAGCACAATTTTCACCACTAACGAATGCTCCTCATGACAAAAATGGTGTGGGTAAAAATAATGGAATTGGAAGTGTTGATACCATTGAATTGGTTATCAGGTATGCATCCGCAAAAACAGCTACAGAAAAATAAACGTTAATCATTTTATAAGCATTAATGCTGTTACCAGCGGACTTCCTTTTGATGTAAAAGTTAAATTTGCGGCAGTTGGACAAGGTGAGAAAAAACAACCATGCATTTTGATTAAATATAATGGCAGAAGTATCCCTTATTTGATTGATAGAAAAGAACCTCATTTTTTATCTACGCATAAGGTAAATATATCGACAAATGACGGTAAATTATTAAAAAAATGGACCATGAGAAATTATGATATTTTATCAAAGTACTTGAATGGTGAGGTAACAGATAAAAGTGTTTTGGATGCAATCGTACCTGTCAAAAGTATAGGTGTCGCCAGCGATCAGTGATTTTACAGTTTTACCGTATCCGACTGTTAACAGTATAAACCGCAATTATTTTAAAACATGCGCTGTGATTTTTGATGAGCATGAGACCTGGAAATTCCGCTTCTTTCTAACGATATATGAAAGGCGTCTGTGTTTCATGCTGACGTAGTTCAACTGTTAGAGCAACTCATTTGTAATGAGAAGTTATAAGGTTTGATTCCTATCATCTTATCATGATTCTGTTGCGGAATAGTGTTGAACATGGAGTCAACGCACTACATCATTAAGTATAAGAACTGAATATTACTTTTTAAGTTCAAAAATATAAATGCATTATGAAATGTAAAATGGATTTCTGCTGCATCAACACTTTTGCTGAACAGAATTTAAAAAAAAACAAAACCGGAAGAAACTTCCGGAGTCTCAATTATGAATAATGAAAATGAAGGTGAAAGACAGAACAAGATGAAAAATGTAAATGTATGTGAGACTTTCACCGCAATCTGCAGCGCAGAAAGGGAACTGTCAAAATTGTATGCCGAAGCATTTATTTTATTCTGATTGTAATTCAGGTCTAGGTTTCCAGCTGCCTGTCACCTTTGCGTAGACTGAAAAAATAACTTCCGCGACAGAAGTCTTTAACAAAGCACATTTTCTCGCTGCATGAAATATTGTCTTTGCTGTTAGTGCTTTTTACGCTGTTTATAATGCCATATCTTCAAACTTTTATCCCGGCAAAAAAGTTGCGATGTTTATTCTTTGAAGCTGAAAGAAGATGTATTTTCATAAACTGATGACTGTTTGCAGAAGATGATTTTTTTCAGCACTGATATAATCGGAGTAGTTATTTTGCATAGTTAAAGAGTATGAAAAAATATCATCTTGGAAAACTTCGCGCCGGAACTGTAAGATCGGCACTTGATTACTGGCGTCGTGAGGGCATGCTGTCGGATGAACAGTACGACGCTCTCAATGACTCGATAGAAACTGAATTTGACTGGACCAGACTGGCTTTTCATGTCACTTGGATTTCAGCCGTATGTCTTCTTACCGGTATTGTTGCACTTCTCGGCAGTGATATTTTCATGTCGCTTATGGACAAAACTCCTGCGGCTGTAAGGGCGGCGGGAGCGTTTGCAACGTCCTTTCTCCTTTTGTACTTCGGTTTCAGACTTCGGCACAGAGATCACCCGCATATAAAAACCTACGGAATTCTTCTGTTTATCGGCTGTGCTTTCCTGTTCTTCGGCTTTACTCAGGTCGCTGTGGCATTGGATCTGGATGATCAGGAACTTCACTGGCTGCTCCTTCCTGCATGTCTGATTTACGGGCTGGTGGGCTGGTGCGGAAAATCTTCACTGGCCTGGCTTTTTGCCTTGTTCTCCTTCAGTTCATGGCTCGGTGTGAGAAGCGGCTATTCCTGGGGCGGATACTGGCTTATGGATTCCCAACCGCTTCAGTCAGTGGTGTACGGTACCGTGCTTACGGTAATTTCTCTGATTCCTGTTTCTGCAGACACTCTCAAATCCCGGGAAATTCACGGAGCAACGCAGGTCTGGGGTCTGCTTTCCGTTTTTATTCCTCTGTGGATCCTTTCGATCTGGGGAACCGGGGAACAGACCAGTTCCACCGGTGAACTTATTGCGTGGTCTGTTGTTATGGCTGCTGCCGCTGCGGCGTCTTTCCTTGGAGGAATTCGGTTCGAAAGCTCCAGACTTGCCGGATTTGGAATAACCTTTCTTTGTATAGAGATTTACACCAAGTACTGCGAGTATTTCTGGGATCGCATGGAGAAAGGGTTGTTTTTCCTGATCCTGGGAGCCAGTCTTGTGCTGATGGTACGCCTGATCAAGAAATACCGGATCGAGAACAGAGAGTAGGGGATATCACGAAGTCTGCAGATCCTATGGGATGTCTTCAGCTTGCAGGACAAATGCATGGTTCAATTTTATGCAGGCAGTCACAGCACCGGAATTTGTAGAATACGTCTTTTTTAATGCTGAAACTACCGATTTCCCGTCAGACTACAGCCATTCTTTCTTTTTGAAGAACAGATAGGTGGCAATGGCCGAAAT
>CADBNP010000119.1 GCA_902796095.1 uncultured Aeromonadales bacterium
ACCGGAGCCGAAGAGTATGATCTGTGGGGAGAGCCGGTGCTGCAGAATTAATTTCCGCATGATTCTGGAATGAGGTATGAGCTGCAGTCCGGTGATGTCAGGCATAAAAAATTGAAGCATACCGGCTGCAGAAAATATCAGAAAAATCGAATCAGGATCCTGCTGACATTGCTGTTGTTACAGGATCTTCATGCTGCTTATAGCACTGAATCAGGTCCTGCATGATGTGGATACCGACACTTGTCGAAAGCGGCACATAAGAAGAGAATATAACAAATTCAGTAACCGTTAAGAAATAATGTTTAATTTTCTATCCTTTTTTACCCACCTCAGTATGCTATCATAGTGATAGTAATTGGAGGGTAGAATGATTCCGGAAACCACTAAAATTTTTGTGGGGAAAGTACTCCCTCAGTTGGATGAAAAACAAAGAAGAATTTTTCTTGGAGCCCTGTCTGAAATGCTGGGTCGAGGAAGTGTCAAGGATCTCCATGAACTAACTCAGATCTCTCAGGTTACAATCATTGAGGGTAAAAAGGAGTGTGAAAATATAGAGCCTAATCCTACGTTCAAACTAACCGGTAAAAACAGGTGCTCAGGCGGTGACAGACTAAGAGCAGAAGGAGGTGGAAGGAAATCAATCCGTGACAAGTATCCTCAGGTTGTAGATGAGATAAACCGTTTACTTGAAACCAGTACAGTAGGAAATCCTGAAAATCCATTATGCTGGACCACCAAAAGTCTGCGTAATCTTGAAGCTTCACTCAAGGGAAAAGGAATATCAGTCAGTTATGTAACCATTGGCAACATTCTGGAGGAGATGGGATACGGTTTACAGCATAACCGGAAATACACGGAGAGCGGAAATGCAGGACCTGATCGGGATGCTCAGTTTCAGTACATCAACGATAAAGCCAAAGAGTTCATGAACGATAAAAACCCGGTGATATCTGTTGATGCCAGGAAAAAAGAACTGATTGGCAATTACAAGAATCAGGGAAAAGAGTATGCCCCGAAAGGCAATCCGGTGAAGGTGAAGGTAAATGATCATGACTTTGAAGGTCCGGGCGGGAAAGCCTGCCCTTACGGCATTTATGATTTGAACTTCAATGAAGGGTTTGTCAATGTCGGTTTAAGCGCCGATACAGCAGAGTTTGCCGTCAACAGCATTCGGGAATGGTGGCGAACAATGGGAGCTGAAAAATATCCTGAAGCTACAAGTCTGTATATCACTGCTGATGGAGGCGGAAGTAACGGCAGACGCAATAAACTATGGAAGACAAGTCTTCAGAGTTTTGCAAATGAAACCGGTTTGAATATCCATGTATCCCACTTCCCGCCTGGAACCAGCAAGTGGAACAAAATTGAGCACCGGTTGTTTGCCTCTATCAGCAAGATCTGGCGTGGCAGACCATTGGAAACAGTGGAGATCATCATTAGTCTAATCGATGCTACGACAACCTCATCTGGATTAAAGGTTACGTGCAAGTTGGATGAAAACGTCTATGAGAAAGGGAAAGTGGTGTCCGATGAAGAACCTGGCGGGATTAATATCACCATGGATGACTGGCTCGGTGAGTGGAACTATATCATAGCTCCCGTGAAGCAAGAGAATTAAAGTTTATTTTTTTAACAATTTCTTAGAGTCTTTTCAGTTCGAGTTTGGCAGATGTGTGACTGTGCAAAAGTCTGCTCTCCATAAAAATTGAAAATTCTGAAAAATCTTTATTTGGATTTCCATATTTACATAAGGAAAAAATCAAATGAATCTATATCAGTTTGAAAGCATTACAAAAAAAATACTTAAATCACAGAAAATTTCTAATTTAAATTCAATGGAAATGGATTACGTAATATACGTTTACGAAAAAAATATTCTCAAGGTTCACTATGCCAATCCGGAAATTAATTCCGGCCGTGTTCCTGAAGCCATACTTCTGACACTCCATAAAATAAACGGTTATCTGACCGGTAAGGATCCCGGAACTGAAGCTTTTGAAAATGATGATAATAAAAAACTCATGGAAGCCCTGCTAAATGCAATGGATCCTTTTACCAATAAAGACATAGAAAAACGCTATAAGGATATTAACTTTGATTATTCAACATATTCCAATATTCATATTATCTTCACATATCATATTGCTAATCTGATTAAACTTTACAAATCCGTAAACACACGAAACAAAATGGGTGGATATAACGGCTATTTTGATTTTCTGGAAGACTTTCTGAAAAAAGTCGATCTTTCTGATGAAACACCTAATTATGCTATTGCTGTCCCTCGTGATAAGAATGATGCGGAACAAAATTACTCCGAAGCATATCCTGGCTCTCATGAATTTATGATAAGTACCAATTTAAAAGAAATCGAAAATCACTATGGAGAAGGTGAGGAGGATTCCATAATTTTTCTCAGCAATTCTGACAAGTGATAATTACGGATGAATTCCGAATCTGATTTCGTAACTGCAGCACGTAAGTCTCATGCTGCAGTAAATCATCGCAATTTAGGGATCATTTTTTCCAAAGCTTTTTAAAATCCGCAAAAGAACGCGAAATAGTGTCTTAACTTATAAAAGAAACATTACTTAAACCTGATACACCAAAAGTGCAATTGTGCCGTTCAGGAATCAGAATTTGATAATTTGCAGATTGTCTTTTGGTGATATCAATACAGACAGGACGAAACAAGGTGTCGATTTTAGGTCTCAAATCAACTTTCATGCAGCTTGAGGTCAAGCTCTACAAGCGAATTCTGATTTCGACTGCAATCATGGGAATTCTGATTGCTGTAATTTCCTGGCTGCACGTCCCGAACCCGAATATGATTCTGATTACCGGTCTTGTGCTTTGCTCCGCCTTATTCGGATTCGGCGGAGGTGCTGTTTCAGCAGTTATCATGTTCGTCTACTCTCTGTATTTTTTCTCCACAGATCACAACTTTCATGAATTTACTGAAGAGAACACGGCAAAAATTCTAGTAGTGCTGTTCGGTATCATAACAAAT
>CADBNP010000120.1 GCA_902796095.1 uncultured Aeromonadales bacterium
TGCACAAGGTCGTTGTTTATATTCTGTCAAATTTCGTTTTTTTTTATGTCGGAGTTTTTTGTGAAAAAAATTGAGCCAGATTTAAAGTCTGATTTTCATTGCCACACCCTGTTTTCTGACGGGACACTCACACCGGAGGAACTGGTTGACTATGCACTTGATAAAAGGAGAGGTCTTGAACTTCTTGCCATAACCGACCATGACAACATGAACGGGATTGTTCCAGCCGCAGAGTATGTCAGGGACAATAATCTCCCTCTTGTTATTATCCCCGGTATTGAAATATCCACCACATGGAAGTGCGGCAGCTGTTCATTCCAAATCCACATTGTCGGTCTGTCATGCCGGAGCGATGACGGGAAACTTAAAAAGATCATGGATTTTCACAGCAGGATCAGGGACAGCCAGGCTGATCTTATCGGAAACCGCCTTATAGAGCTGTTTTCCCTGGATCCTTCCGACATCCGTGGGATGATTGCAAAATTGAGAGAACGGAGAACCTTTGTCACCCGCAAGCATTTTTCTGATTTTCTGCAGTCGCATGAACTTGTCAGCAGCAATGAAGAGGCTTTCAGCAAATACCTCGGTTCAAAGGGCAGTGCTTTCTTTCCTGTTGATTTTTCCACAATTGAGGATGCTGTTGAAGCCGTTCATTCTGCAGGCGGGGTTGCAGTTCTGGCACATCCGTTCCGTTATGAAAAAATGCACTGCAGTACGCTGCGTAAACTTGCTGATGTATTTAAACAGTGCGGGGGAGACGGAATTGAAGCGGGAAGTCCGCAGCAGAAACGGCAGGAAAAGGATTTTCTTCGAGGTCTTGCTCAGAAATATGATTTCTACTGTTCCTTTGGTTCTGATTTTCATTCTCCCGGTGTTCCTTTCAGAAGTCTGGGTTCGGATTTGTGGCTGCCGGACGGTGTCAGACCGGTATGGAATCATGAAAAAATTGCAGGGTATTTTGAAAGGATGGAGTCCAAATCATGAAATAAAGTTCAGGACTGAAGTACCTTCAGTCTGTCTTTGCATGATGTTTTGACTGTTTATAGTTCGGTTTCCTTCTGTTTGGACATATTGTCCGCATGGGGTATAATTTCCCTCGGAAATATATGAAATTTATAAAAGAGGTTATTAATGGCTAGTCAGAATGACATCGGATCAAAAAGTCAGCGGATTGGCAATCCCTTAAGAGTTCTCGGTCTGATCCAGCTCGCCGCCGGTCTGTTTACCCTGTACCTTGGTCTTCAGCTTCTTCTGTCTGTTTCCGCAATGGTGCAGAAGGGCAATAATCCTGCCGGATGGATTGCTCTGATTTTCGGTCTGATTATTGTGGTTAAGGTCGGAATGCATACTTTTTCGGGCATGTTCAAATGCTTCTCTCTCGTTGTCGGACGTAATGATCCGAAGTCTCTTGCAAAAAATTATGCAAACCCTTCGGAAAATCCGATGCACATCGGTTATACCAGTGCTGAACTGGGAGAGATGGTCATCGGTCGCCAGAACAGAACCTTTGTTGAGCCGAGATGCTGGGTTGAGGGTGTCTATTTTACTGTTTTCCGCAACATGTTTTTTCTTCCTCCGCCATACAGAAATCTGATCCAGAGTGCTCTGTCTTCTATAATTAATACGGCTTCGATTCTTGTGTGCTACGGCATTCTCTGCTTTATGCTGAATTCTTCCCTTGTGGGAGCCGGTAATACCGAGATTATTAAAAATCTCTGCATTCTGATTCTCGGCGTAAAGTTCATTTTCATTTGGCGCAATGTTTTTATTGTTGATCGCAACAAGATTTCTCCACCGGATAATCTGAGCTTCAAGTCTCTTATTTTCAATCTTATTTACGCTGTTCTGGTTCCTACACTGCTGCTGGTGATTTTCAGTTTTGTAACTGTTCCGGAAAGCGGAATGTTTACTACGGCAGTTGCTTCCTTTAACTCCTTTGACTGGCAGCACTGGTTCTGGATTTTTGCTCTTGTTCCTCTTGGAATGACCCTGCCCCTTTTTGTCATGGCCTGGTTCAAGACAAGGGAGTATGAACTGAAGACAGAGGTTTCCGAGCGCATTGTGGACTGGCAGGAGTCAATTCATCCGAGGGATCTTTTTATTGCCATAGATAACAATGCCATGGCAAAACGAAGATATATGGAGGTTCCAAACCGCGTTTACGCTGCGTTCAAGCCTACACTCCAGTCCAATTCATCTCAGTCAAAGGGTGAGTATTCGGGTTTCACTCTGCAGGAAACACAGCCGGTTTATGAGAATTCCGAGCAGTCTCCTGTTTTTGTCGTACTTAAGTACCTGACAGGTATTGCCGCCGGTATCGCAACAGCCTATACCTACAGTACTCTTTCCTCCATTGCAGGTGAGTTTACCAGAAGATGGGGCGGTACCATCGAGGTGGGTGTCGGAGCCACTGTTGTTCAGTATGCCCTGACTCTTCTTCTTCTGTTTCTGATGTGCAGAATGCTCTGGAGCGTTGCCGAACTGTTCTTCAGTGAACTCAAGTTCAAATCTCTGCTTGTCTATTACAAGAACAACGGAACATATACAACATCCAAGGTTACCGTTGGTGCCAGTATCTATGATTCAAACCGTTCTGAGAATACTGTTGTGAGATCAAGCTTTCATCAGTGGGTCATTACGACGAAGCTGATAACCGTTACATTCCTCGGAAGAGGACTGTCCAAGTTTGACAGTACAAGGTATGTCATGGAAATGCACGAAGACTCTGAATCAATTGATTCCATTCTGAAGGATCTGAGAGATTACATTAATGGTTTCAATGTGGTTGCTGACGTGGCTCAGAATAACAATACTCAGCAGACAGTTGAGAATATTGGAAGAATGAACATCAGAAACCAGGCTCAGACAAGAATGGCAATTGATAATGCTGAAAAAATTGCTGCTGCAAGTCAGAACAGCAGCGAAAGTTTCATAAATCTTGATGATGCCGGAGGGCAGCCTCTGAGTGTAGGCGGTGATGCCTACCAGGACAGAGTTGATGTCAATACGGCAGACAACTGACAGATTTCTTAAACTATGTACGGATGCCGCTCTGGAACTGGTTCAGCAGCGGCTCTTTTTTTGAGTGTCTCATCGGTTCAGGTGAATAGCATGTATCCTGCTTGTCCTGTCGGCAGGCATGATCCTATACTGTACAGGGTGGACGCTTGCCAACTGAGGCTGAAAATACGCTGCAGGTGTGAGATACAGTTAATGGATTCCTTATATTATGCGGTTCTGATCATGATTGAGCTGGTAATTTTCTAAAATTGTCCTGACAGCACGGAGTTATCTGATTATTTCTTCAAGAGTCTTGACAAAATGCTGAGTATCCAGGAAGTAGTTGGGGTATGCCTTCTTTAATTCCCGAAGATTTCTGGAACGCACAAGAACTGCAGATTTCTCAGGATCATTTCTTGTTTTCTTCTCCAGAGCATCATAATGAAGCGTCGCCTGCTCTTCGTCATCAAAAGGAATAACCTTTATTGAAAATGCTTTTTGATCAGTAGCAGATAACAGCAGGACAAAGTAGATATTACCGGAACTTTTCAGACTGAGAGACGGTTTCAGTACAGACAGTCCTTTCAGTTTAGTCAGTATCTGCTGTTCACGTTCAATCTGCATTAATTCTCTGATCAGGTCTTCTCTGGTATACTGACTGTATTCCTCCATGACATTGGAGTTTTCCATAATAGAAAACAGTGAACTGGCAATTTTAAAAAATCTTTTGTTCTCTTCCCTGCCGTATCCGGATTTGTATGAAACTCTGTCTATTACTCCCAGAGTCTCCACAGATGTTGCCCATGCATGCTGAAGTTTGGTTCTTATCTGAACTTCAATCCTCATGTTGTTAACTTCTTCATTCTGTTCATTCTGGTATTTAAACACCTGGTGAAGACTTCTGTAGCCGTCGGCTTTAGGTGCTTCTATGTAGTCTTTAGGCGGGATTATAACCTCGTGTTTTGACTTTTTGATCAGTTCATCATGAACTTTCCTGACGTCTGAAATTCTTGGAACAATGATCCTGATGCCGCCGACATCCTGCATTTTAGCTACAGCCATGTCAGGAAATCTGTTGATTTTTCCGATAATTGAGGTCATTCTTTTTAATCTCTGACCGACAGTGCATTCCAAATTCAGTTTTCTCAGACGATTATCTACGATGGCTCTTATATTTTTTAATGGCAGCATATGGTTATACCGCCACTGGTTTAATATTTCTATGGCCTTTTCTTTTTCTCCTTCGGCTCCGCTGCGGATTATTTCTCCGGCCTTATTAATCTGACTGTTGCTGATTTTGTTCATACAAACTTAAGTGTAATGTCTGATACGTTGTAAAAGCTTTTCGAAACTGAAACGCTGCTGCATTCTGTATAGCATGCAGCAATCAGAATGTGAATTTATTAACCCATTCCGTCTGGGATTTGGCAAGTTCATTAAGCCCCAGACATGCTTCTTTAACCTTCCTGATTTCTTCCACGTTGTTTTCCGAAATCACTGCAATCTCATGAACATTCTGTGCCACAGCATCTGTGCTGTCTGACTGCTGACTTGCCGCCTCCACAATCTTGTCTGAATATTCAGTGATGATATTGAGATGAGACTGGATCTGCTGAATTGCGTCATTTACGTCCGAAGTCTGGCGGATAGAACTGTCCATCTGAGAACGGCATTCATGCATTGAAGCAACAGCTTTACCGACAGATGTCTGAAGTGCTTCAATAACGTTCCTGATTTCGTTGGTGGAAGTTGCCGTTTTGCTTGCAAGAGTTCTTACCTCGTCTGCGACAACTGCAAATCCTCTTCCGTGTTCTCCGGCTCTTGCAGCCTCGATTGCAGCGTTGAGTGCGAGAAGATTTGTCTGATCCGCAACGCCCCGTATAACCTGAATAACGGAACTTATGTTCTGACTCATGTCGCTTACCTGATTGATAATATCCTCGGTGGATGTTATGCGATCTGCAAGATTCCTGGTTGAGTCGATATTTTTGAGTATAACCTCGGATCCGGTAGTTACGGCATCTCCCGCCTGCAGAACTATTTTTCTCGTTTCCTGCGCAGATTCAGCCATCTGTGATCCTGACGCTCTCATTTCATCAATGGCTGCAACCATATCCTTTGTCATTTTCTGCTGCGACTGTATGCCGTTGGCTGTATTTGTTGCTGATTCTGTGTTTGCTTCGGCGGCATTTTTTACTTTGTTGGAACCGTCTGCCACCTGGCGAAGGACGTTTGCAAACTGAATTTTAAGTCCCTTGATTCTTTTTGTCAGTCTGCCGAACTCATTATTTGCACGGTATCCCAGTCTTCCTGTGTAAACGCCTTCTGACATTTCAGAAATGGCCTTGATAATACGGCTGAGAGGAACACGAATGGAACGACCTACAAGAAAGGCAACAAAGAAGGCTACCACTATTGATATGATAACCGCTGTCAGAAGTGTTACCCGGCTGCGATCAAAAATCTGGTTTGCTGTATCGTTGCTTTGTTTTATGGCGTTGTTGGAGAGTTCCTGCACTGTTTTTATGTAGTCACGGATTTTTGTGATCCTTTCCTTGGCCTGATCTGCCGCTTTTTCGGTTTCTCTGATTTCTTCCGCAAGTTTCAGATGATTGTAAATGAGACCGTTCTGGTTGGTAGTGTCGAAAACAAAACTTGATATGTATGTTCCAAGATTATTCTCAAGATCCTTGATTTCGTGCTTGAGATCATTCAGGTTCATGTTGAATTCTTTCATATAATTCTGATTAGAATCAATGTAACCTTTGATTTTTTCAGGTATCTCTGTGTCGAGAGCTGTTGTTGTATTGGCTTCAATGGTACTTTGTGCAGCTTTCATGCAGCGGTAGCTGTCAAGCAGAAAGTCATCCTCTATCTTGGAAAAAAAAGAATTTTCCTCGCTGTTGAAAAATCTCACCAGACCGGCAAAAGACGCTTTCTGCTTGTTAACTTCAGCGGTGCGCTTAAGAAGTTCCATTCTCAGTGCTGGAATTTTGCTAATTTCATTTATGTATGAATCAGTCATTTCAGACACGCTGGAGATGACTTCCTGGAGTTGAGGCTCGTCTTTTGCAATTCTTCTGAATTCTTCAAGAGTGGTTTTGAAGTTGTCTCTTTTGCCTTTAAGATCGTTTTCCTGAGAGGCAATTCTGCCGGAATCCTTTTCCATCAGGATCTGATTAACATCATTGTGAATCAGAAGAAGATCTGTTTCCATGGATTTGGCGATCATCGCCAGCGGAGTGGCTTTGTCCGAAACTGCTCCGAAGGCATTGCTCAGACTGCTCAGACTTGAGAATGTAATTCCTGCAATACAGCAAATGATAATAAGAAGTACCAGAAAGCCGAAATGAACGACATTAACTATGGATATATCGGAAAATGTTATAATTCCCCAAATCCTGTCCTTCAGCGGACGAGAAACTGTTCCGTTTTCTGCCGGAGCATTGATTTTGGTCGAAGCGGCATTGCTGACGGAATCCCTGTCCTGCTTTGTGCCTGTGTTCGTTTTCTGAGCTGGCGTTACTTCTTTTTTCTGCTTGTCTTCTGTCTTTTTACTGATTTTGCCAGTTTCTGTTTTTGCTGCTTTGTCCTGTAAAACTTCAGCTTTTTTCGTTTTACCGTCAGTCGAGGTTATTTCAGCGGTTTTATCTGTTTTTGAAGCATTTGCTGTGTTCTCTTTGTCCTTTTCGGCAGTGCTTTCTTTTCTATTCTTATTTTTCGAATTGTTGAACAGTTTGCGTACATTCTTAATCATCAGTTTTAACACTCCGTCTGATTTACGTTTTATAGCATAAATCAAATTAAATAACGTGAATTAGTCTCAAAAATATCAAAAAGGAGATTCTTTTCCTGATGAATGCAGGACGTACTCTGCGCAGCAGTGTTTCCGCCTCTTTTGCATAGTGGTGTCTTTTCTGTCAGCAGCGAAATTCAGGATGCATGAGAACTCCACCTGCAGAGCAGCGGACTGAATTCTGTTTTGATGCTTCTACCGGCTGTAAATCATAGCCATTCCCTTTCTGTCAGTGCATATAACACCTTCAGCATAGGCTACAGTTCCGTTTACCAGAGTAAAGATAACTCTTGAATCGAAAGTATGACCTTCAAAAGGCGACCATCCGCACTTATAAAGTATGTTTTCAGCAGTTACCCTGCAGCTACCGTTGAGATCTACAAGTGTCAGATCGGCATAGTATCCTTCGCGGATGAATCCCCGCAGAGCTATATGATATCTGGATGCCACATTGTGGGATGTTGCCTGTACTATCTGCTCGAGACTCAGTTCATGTCTGTGGTACAGTTCAATAAGTCCCGCGAGTGTATGCTGGCACATCGGAATGCCGGATGGAGCCTTAAAGTACGTGTTGCATTTTTCAGAGGCAAGGTGCGGTGCGTGATCTGTTGCGATGATGTCTATCACACCGCTGCGTATGCCTTCAAGCAGAGCCTCTCTGTCCTCTTTTGATTTTACGGCAGGGTTGCATTTGATTTTCGTTCCGAGTTTTTCATAGTCGGCATCGGTAAACATCAGATGCGGCATACATGCCTCGGCGGTGATTTTTCTTCTTTCTCTGCTGATACCCTCATTGACTTTTGCAATGAGTTCAACCTCTTCTTTAGTTGACATATGAAAGATGTGGAAATCCGCCTGGTGCTTCTGTGCCAGGTATACAGCTGTGCGGGCTGACTGCAGACAGGCCTCTCTTGATCTGATCAAAGGATGGAGGAATACCGGTACATCTTCTCTATACTTTTCTCTTGCCTTCTGTTCTGCCGCGGAAATCAAATCTGTCCGCTCGCAGTGGGTTGCAATAAGTGCAGGGGATGAGCTGAAAAGTTCATCAAGGGCTTCCTCCTGATCTACCAGCATATTGCCGGTTGATGATCCCATAAATATTTTCAGTCCCGGGCACCTTTTCGGATCAAGTTTTTTCACTTCCTCAATGTTGTCATTGGTGGCACCGAGGAAAAAACCGTAGTTTGCCAGGGATGTGCGTCCTCCGATCTGCTGCTTTTTCTGCCATTCCTCTATGGTTACTGTCTGGGGACTGGTATTCGGCATATCCATAAAACTGGTGGTTCCTCCTGCCACTGCAGCACGGGATTCCGTTTCTATGGTTGCCTTGGCCGTTCCTCCCGGCTCTCTAAAGTGAACCTGATCGTCTATGATCCCGGGCATGAGGGTAAGTCCCTCAGCATTTATGATCCTGCTGTGACCGTCGTGGGAAATCTCTGATGCTATTTTTTCTATTCTGCCGTCTTTAATCAGCAGATCTGACGGAAATATTTGTCCTTCGTTAACGACAGTTGCATTTTTTATGAGGATAGTTTCCATTGTCAAAGGTTCCTGTTTTACTGTTTGACTGATTTCATTCAAAGATCCGGTTCAGAAATTATCTGAATCTTTTACAGTTATCTCTCCGGAATTAAACATACTTTCGCGATTACCGGGTTCTCTTTCAGAGTATCTCACAAATCAGTGGAATTTTGTCTGATCTTCCAGCACATCTCAGATAATCCCTTCTGTTTTTCTGATTTTAGCCGCATTCACTGGAACGGGTTGCTCAGAACTGAAAAATTTCTGACAGCAGGTGATAAAAGAAGTTGTATATTTTTTATTCAAAATGTGATCTCAGCAAATTTATTTTACTGGTAGAGGATAGATAATCATGACAGTCTCATGGGGGATTGGTATGAAGCAGAGCAGTTACAGAAAATACAGATTCAGGGCAATAGCGGTTTATGCCCTGGTTGCTGCCATTCTGCTTTCGACTGTCGGAATGATGTGCTTTGGAACCTGTTTCTTTGAACGCAGCGGATTCCTGCAGAATGCTGGCAGCACTGTTACGCTGAGCGAACCGATGCATACCGGTTTTCACTAGATTCATTTTTTTGTTTTTGTCTCTCTTCCGGATCTACGTGATCCGTTTTTTTTTGCCTTCCGTTTAACTGTTGTCAGGCTGCATCCCCTCTGTCCTGTTCCGTTTTTATCCTGTTTTAACGCTGTTTACTGTTTCCCGGAAAATGCCTCCGGTGCGTTCTTCTGCAGCGGAACTATTTCAAAGATTTTTTCAAAGCTCGGCTCAATCAGTGTAAAATATGTGTGTTTTGTAACAGTCTTAAGGATGAATAATCTATGATACCTCAGCTCTCGGAACAGTTTAATACGGATGAACTATACAGGAGCTATCTGAGTTCCCTTTCCAATGAAGGATTTCAGGGCGATATTGAAACGTCCTTTTCCAGCCGTCTTTCTGTGGCAACAGACAACAGTGTGTATCAGTGGTTGCCACAGGGTGTGGTTTTTCCGAAATCATACCGGGATGTTCAGCTCATTAATGCGATTTCCTCAAAGGATGAATATCGGGAGATAAAGCTGGTTCCAAGAGGCGGCGGCACCGGTACCAACGGTCAGTCCTTAAACGGCGGTATTGTTGTTGATCTGTCCCGTCACATGAATGTGATCATCGAGTATGATCGTGATGAGCATTCCGTGAGAGTTCAGCCAGGTGTTGTAAAGGATCAGCTTAACGAATATCTGAAGCCTTCAGGTTATTTCTTTGCTCCGGAACTGTCAACTTCCAACCGCGCCACCATAGGAGGGATGATAAGTACAGATGCATCGGGTCAGGGATCTCTGGTTTACGGTAAAACGTCCCAGCATGTGTCATCTGTCACCGTGGTGCTTTATGACGGAAGTCTGGCGGAGTTTTATCCGGTTTCCGGAGAAGAGCTTAAATCCAGGCTTGAACGAGAGGGGCTTGAGGGTGATATCTACCGGACAGTCTATTCAGCAGTCAGGGATAAGCAGCAGGAAATAGAGAGTACATTTCCAAAACTTACCCGTTTCCTTACGGGATATGATTTAAAACATGTCTATGATCCTGCCACCGATACTCTTGATCTGTCGCGTCTGATTTGCGGTGGAGAGGGTACTCTCGGCTTCATTGTTGAGGCAAAACTGACTCTTACGAAGATCCCTACCTTCCGGGCTCTTGTGAATGTCAAATATGACAGCTTTGACTCGGCTCTCAGAAATGCCCAGGTTATGCTGTCTTCCGGCTGTCTTTCCGTAGAAACGGTGGATTCCAAGGTTTTGAATCTCGCAAGAACTGACATAGTCTGGTATTCGGTCAGGGATCTTATAACCGATGTACCGGGCTGTGATATGCAGGGTATTAACATAGTAGAGTTTGCCGGCTATGATCCGGAGCAGGAGAAGAAAAAAACCGAGGCTCTGTGTGCAGTGCTGAATCGTCAGATTGCAGCCCACGAGGCTGGAGTTATCGGTTATCAGTTTACATACGATCTGCCGAGCATCCTGAGTATTTATGCCATGCGCAAAAAGGCGGTAGGTCTTCTCGGCAGGGCCGAGGGTGACGCCAAGCCGATAGCATTTACAGAGGACACATGTGTGCCGCCGGCAAAGCTTGCTGATTACATACTTGAATTCAGAGCCCTTCTTGATTCCAAAAATCTGAGCTACGGCATGTTCGGTCACGTGGATTCCGGTGTGCTTCATGTGAGACCGGCACTTGATATGTGCGATCCGGAGCAGGAGGCCATGCTGCATGAGCTAACCGGCAAAATGGTGGAGCTTACGGCAAAGTATGGCGGTCTTATGTGGGGTGAACACGGCAGAGGTTTCAGATCCCAGTACGGACCGACGTATTTCGGAAAACTTTTTGAGGAGCTTCGCAGGATCAAGGGCGTGTTCGATCCGCTGAATAAAATCAATCCTGGAAAGATCTGTACGCCTCTGGAATCGGATGAATCTCTGGTTGAGGTGTCCTTCCAGAAAAGAGGTACCTTTGATCGTCAGATCAGATCTGAAGTGAGACACGGTTATGAAGAGGTAATGATCTGCAACGGAAACGGTGCATGCTTCAATTATGATGTAAACTCTCCGATGTGTCCTTCCTATAAACTGCTCCGGGATCGTCGCATGTCTCCTAAAGGCAGAGCATCACTTGCAAGAGAGTGGCTGAGACAGATGGAGAATGCGGGAGCTGATCTGCTGGCTGAGGAATCACCTGATCAGAGTGTCACTTTCGGTGAACTGATGCAGAGAGTTATGAACACCATGCGCCGCAGTCTCGGAAGGTACGATTTTTCCGACGAGGTATTTGATGTTCTGAACGAATGTCTCGCCTGCAAGGCATGTTCAAGCCAGTGTCCTGTAAAGGTTGACATAGCCAATTTCAGATCCCGCTTTATGCACATGTACTACCGGCGCTATCTGCGTCCGGTAAGGGACTACTGCGTGGCTAATGTGGAGAAGCTTCTTCCTGTCATGTCATTTCTGCCGCGGATATCAAATCTGGTTATGAACAATCCTGCCTCTCGGACGGTCGCAAAATATGCCGCGGGTATGGTGGATCTGCCTCCTCTGAGTTATCCGAATCTTTCATCAATAGCGGAGGATCTGGAAATTCCGGCATTTAACCTGGATGCTGTTAAACTCATGTCGCCTGAAGACAGAGTAAAAAGTGTGTTTGTGATCCAGGATCCGTTCACCAGCTGTTATGACGCTCCTGTGGTGAGGGATATGCTTAAACTCATGAAGACTCTTGGATTCAGACCGTATCTTGTTCCTTTTGTTCCGAACGGTAAGGTTCAGCATGTAAGAGGCTTTTTATCAGCCTTTGCAAGAACGGCGCAGTCCACCGCTGATTTTCTGAATGAACTCGATAAAATCGGCATTCCGATGGTCGGCATTGATCCTGCCATGGTGATCTGCTACCGGGATGAATATCAGAAGGTTCTCAGAGATCGCCGGGGTGATTTCAATGTTATGCTGCTGCAGGAATGGCTTCTGTCCGTAATTGAACACAGATCAGAGGTTGGTGAATTTCTGTGTGATGACACCTTCTACCTGCTGGCTCACTGTCAGGAAAAAACCTTTATGCCTTCAGCCCACAATGACTGGGTGCGGATCTTTGATTTCTTCGGTCTTAAACTGAAGCCTGTTGCCGTGGGATGCTGCGGTATGGCCGGAATGTACGGTCATGAAAGGATCCACAGGGAGACTTCCGAGAGGATATACAATCAGAGTTTCGGAGCTGCCGTAAAGCGCTACGGAGTTGAGCACTGCGTAATTACCGGATATTCCTGCCGCAGTCAGGTTAAACGGATGGAGGGCAAAACTCCTGTGCATCCGGTTCAGGTGATTGCACGCTATTACGGGGCGGACTGATGAGTATCTGGAAAAGGACTTTTTCCCTGGAGCATCTTAACGAAATATGCAGCAATACCATGGTTTCCAGTCTCGGAATTGTTTTTTCAGCGTATGGAGATGATTACATGGAGGCTACCATGCCTGTGGATCATCGTACCTGCCAGCCCTACGGCATGCTTCACGGCGGAGCATCTGTGTCTCTTGCCGAAACACTGGGCTCGATAGCAGGCAATATGTGCTGTCCGGAGGATAAATGCTGTCTCGGACTTGATATCAATGCCAATCATATGCGGGGAGTGTTCGGTGGAACCGTAAGAGCCAGGGCGGTTCCTCTCCATCTCGGTGTTTCAACCCAGGTGTGGAGTGTGCGTATATACAATGATGACGGTGATCTTGTATGTGATTCAAGGCTTACCCTTGCTGTTCACAGGCGCAAGGCGACAGTTTCGTAGTCTGCTACTTTATTACGGATGATTATGAAATGCTTGCAGGGGTCGTGTCCGGGGGCGGCTTTCCGTAATTCTGCCGGTCATGCAGTTTCCTGTCCCGGTAAAAACGATTTGTTCTTTCAGTCCGAGGTTTAGGCAATGAAAGTTACAGCAATAGGGGAAATCCTTTTTGATGTTTCCGGTGACACCAGAACACCGGGCGGTGCTCCGGCAAATTTTTCCTTTCATGTTTATAAACATGGTGTTGATTCGGCTCTAGTCACTGCAGTTGGTGATGATGCCGACGGCCGTCAGCTTCTTGATTTCTGCAGATTTGCCGGTTTTTCCGTTTATCCCCGGATCAGCAGTTTTCCCACCGGTGTCTCCGAGGTGAAGTTCACAGGCGGTGAAATAAGCTATGAGATCAGGGAAAACAGTGCATGGGATGATCTGGATCTTACTGATGAGGCATCAGAGCGGATCATAAACTCTGATGTTCTGGCTTACGGATCTCTTATTGCAAGGAGCAGAGCGGGCCGGCTTGCCCTTGAGAAAGCTCTGTCTCTTGCATCTAAAAAACTCTGTTTCTGCGATCTGAATCTGAGACAGCACTACTACAGTGAGGAGCTTATTGAATTTCTGCTGAAGTCTTCCGGAGTGATCAAGCTAAATCTTGAGGAGTTTGCTACGGTTCTCAGCATTTCAGATCCTGGTTACACCCCCGTCGTTTTAAACAGCTTTGAGGATCTGAATCGTACCCGGGGTGAAATAGACAGACTTTTGACAAAGCTTGTTCAGCAGTACGATCTCAGAGGGATCCTCCTTACTGCAGGTGTTCTCGGATCTGCCGTTCTTTTTGACGGAGTTTTCTCAGTTCTGCCTGCTTCTGAATCATCTTCCGGCGGAGATTCTGTCGGTGCCGGGGATGCTTTTTCCGCTGCCTTTATCTGTTCAGTTCTGCGGGGTGAAAGTGTGCCGCAGTGTCATGCGTGTGCCGCGGATTATGCAGCATGTGTCTGCTCCTGCAAAGGTGCCTGGTCTCCCGATATTAAGTGTCATGACTCTGACATCTGATTACCGGAAATTCTTTTTCTGGAGGCGGCAAGATACTGCCGCCCCGACCTCTGTTCAGTATTCAGATATTCGTAACCTGTTGATTTTTAATAAATAAATCTTCTGCTTCTTTTCATCTTTTTTATTTTCCTGATTTTTATCTGTCTTCTGGCATGCTTATTGCTCATAAAACTGCATAAAGCAGGAGAATAAGTCATGGGAATTTCATTTGATCAGGCGTTCGGTGTGCATCAGTACACAATGGGTGTCAGAAACGCCCGTTCGGAGGTTCTGGCTTCAAATATAGCCAATGCGGATACTCCGGGGTATAAAGCCATGGATATGGACTTCAGTGTCGCGCTTCGTCAGGCTCTTGCAAAAACGGATCCAAGGGGAGTCAGTCTTTCCCGTACCGATGAAAAGCATCTTAAGGGATCTTCGTTTATCGGCGGCGGTGATGATATTCTCTATCGCGTTCCGGAGCAGCCGGATACCGGTGACGGCAATACAGTTGATATTCAGACTGAGAGAATGGAATTTCTGGATAATGCAATGCGGTATCAGGCTTCACTTGAGTTTTTGAATCAGCGTATAGTCCTGCTCAACCGTGCTATCAGAGGAGATCAGGGATGAGTTTATTTACAGTTATGGATATTGCGGGATCCGCTCTCAGTGCCCAGTCTGTTCGTCTTAATACAGTTGCCAGCAATCTTGCAAATGCCGACAGTATATCTTCAGCCTCCAGTCAGGCCTACAAGGCAAGAAAGCCGGTTTTTTCCACTGTTTTCAGGGAAGCAACCAGCAACATATCCCAGAGCAGCTCCGCTGCCGGAGTCAGAGTTGCTGGTATTGTGGAAAGCACGGCTCCAGCCATCAGAGAATACAACCCCAACCATCCCATGGCTGATGAGGACGGCTATACATTCCGTCCAAACATCAATGTGGTTGAGGAAATGGCAGAGATGATGAGTGCAAGCAAGTCATACCAAACCAATGTTCAGATTGCCGAGACGGCAAAGTCTTTATTGGCACAAACTTTGCGTCTGGGTAAGTAACAGAGGTTTAGGAGGCAAAAATGTCCATCTACAGTGATATCGGTTTAACAACGGCTGATGCCACCAGTGTAACGGCGGCAGGCGGACGTAACACCGGCAGCTATGATCTGACCCAGGCTGATTTTTTAAGTCTGCTTACTACTGAACTCGCATATCAGGATCCGACAAATCCGGCTGATAACAAGGAAATGATCGGACAGATGGCACAGATATCTACAGTTAACGGTGTTACAACTCTTAATCAGACGGTATCAAGTCTGTCAAGTGTTGTAACTTCATCCCAGGCGCTGATGGCATCCGGACTTGTGGGGCAGAGCGTGCTGATTGATACGGATACAGGATATTCATCCGGGAACGGATTTGCCGGTGTGGTCAATACAGGATCGGCAGGTGCAAGCGATCTTGCCATCACGGTATATGATCAGGCTGGACGCATGGTTTATTCTGCATCGGCGCCGGGATCTCATACAGGAAATGTGGATTTCAGATGGGACGGCACAGACAGTGACGGCAATCCGGTTTCTGCAGGACTTTATACGGTTAAGGCAAACGGACTGGTGGCGGGAATATCCACAGCCGTTCCGACACAGGTTTACGCAAATGTCCAGAGTGTTCTGACAGGATCTGGTTCAAAATCCACTACTCTCAATCTTGAGGGTCTGGGACAGTACAGCTTTAGTGATGTTCTTGAAATATCCAACAACTAAATAATCAAAGGAACAGGAGTAGATTATGTCTTTCAATATTTCTCTCAGCGGACTCAATGCCGCACAAAAGGATCTCGATGTTACCTCCAATAACATTGCCAACGTTGCAACTACCGGCTTCAAAAAGTCGAGAGCTGAATTTGCGGATGTGTATACCAGATCGATTTTTGCCAATGCCAAGACAATCGTGGGCAGCGGTGTTCAGACTGCGTCTGTTACTCAGCAGTTTTCCCAGGGTTCTATTGAAAATACTGACAATACTCTTGATCTGGCGATTTCAGGTGAAGGCTATTTTGTGCTTCATGCCGATGGTTCTGAAGAGAATATCTACACCAGAGCCGGCAATTTCCAGGTTGATGCTGAAGGCAATGTGGTAAGCACCAACGGCTACAATCTTCAGATCTACAGCGTTGATGAAGAAGGTGAAGTCAGTTCCCTGTCCCTGGCCTCCACAAGAAATCTGGTAATTCCGACAGATGGCGGAACTCCTGCGGAAACTACCAAGGTTACATCCAGCATGTCTCTGAATTCTTCGGAGTCACTGCAGAAAAAAGGTGCCATAAAACTCACGGTGGCGGATGACAGAACAACAGCTACCATTACGGAGGGTGACGACGCCGCAAAATACAGGTTCGATCCCAATGATCCGGAATCGTATTCCCATACTACATCCGTGCCTGTATACGATTCTCTCGGTAATCAGCATACTGCAACCTACTACTTTGTAAATGCTGACAAGCTCACGATAACCGATTCCAGCGGACGCAAGTCTACCGTAACTGCATGGCAGGTTTATGTCGGCTTTGAAAAAACAGATGATGATGGCAATTCCACCATGGAAATTGTCAATGTTGCCAAAACCAATCCTAACAGCAACAATCTCGTACTGGATTCCGGATACACCCATACGGATGCCCAGGGCAAGCAGGAGGGCAAGGATGTATCCTGTGGCGTGATCCTGTTCAATGCGTCAGGCGAGCCTGTGGATTTCAGAGGCGAAAAGCTTTCCGGCATATCCTTCACCACCGAGTATCTGGGCTACAACCAGTCCGGAGAAGCTCCGGCTCCCGGCGATCCGGGCTATGCCGAGGTCCTTGAGGGAGTGAATGACTATCAGCAGGTAACCTTTGAGTTCGAGGATCTTACCCAGGTCAGCTCACCGTTTGATGTGACAAAGCTGGTTCAGAACGGATCCAGCAAGGGTCAGCTGACGGGGCTTGATATCGGCGATGACGGTCTTGTCCA
>CADBNP010000121.1 GCA_902796095.1 uncultured Aeromonadales bacterium
GGTTCTTCATCAGATTGTCAACACGAATCCGGAGGTTACCAAGCAGTACCGTCATCATCCTGGCACCAAGATCCGTATCGGTATCAACGGTTTCGGCAGAGTGGGCCGGGGACTGCTCCGCGAGGCTCTGCTGCGCAAGGATGTGGAAGTTTGCGGAATTAATGATCCTATAGCAGGTGATGAAAGCGGAAATGTAACAAGAGAAGGGATTTCCTATCTTGCTTATCTGCTGTCTCATGATTCCGTTCATGGCTTGACGGATCACCGCATTGAGATAAACGGCAACAATCTTGTGATTAACGGTCGTGCGATGCGGGTTACCGCCAAGAAATATCCTTCAGAAATCAACTGGAGCGAGATTGGAGCAGAGGTTGTGATGGAGTCTTCAGGTAAATTCAATAACCAGACTCTTGCATCCGGTCATCTCAAGGCAGGTGCAATTAAGGTCATTATTTCTGCAACACCGGATGATGATACTCCTGTATACATGATGGGTATTAATGAGAAGACCTACTCCGGAGTCGATGTCATGTCTACAGGATCAAGTACGGCCAACTGTCTGCTTCCTCTGATTCATATTCTTGACACAAGGTTCGGCGTTTCTTCAGCTGCCGCCACTGCAGTGCTTCCATATTCATCGGAACAGAAGACTGTTGACGGTCCGTTCCCGGCAGAATGGAGAAAGGGCAGAGGTGCGGCTCAGAATATTGTTCCGCTGAGATCTGACATAGGACATGCTCTGCAGATGGTTAAGCCTGATACTGAAATCAGGTTTGATGCAATCTCCATGAGTGTTCCTGTGGCTGATGTCTCTCTGCTTGATCTTACAGTCAATATCAAAACTGACGCCACCTATGAGGAGGTTTGCGGAGCTGTGGCCATGGCTGCGGACGGTGAGTTCAGCGGTATTGTAAAATACCTGAAGGAGCAGGTTGTTTCTTCGGATATTCTGAATGAAAGGGCAAACTGCTGCTTTGATTCCAAAGCCGGAGCAAATATCGGTCACAGGCTCTTCAAGCTGCTGGCCTGGTATGACAACGAGTCGGCCTATGCCAAGAATCTGCTGGATTTATCATCCTTTATCATGAATCAGTAGTTTCTTTCTGAAAAAGAAGAGCGGACATGGAATTTTCGGTTTTATGTCCGTTTTTTTTGTCTGAGTCTTTTGTTCTCCGGGAGATATATCGGGACGCTTCGGAGACATTATGGAGAAGATCAGAAAGGATTACAGAATGTTTTGGAATGACTGTTACCGGTGACAAGTTCTGCGGATCAGGATCTGTCATTCTGCTTTTCTGTATCCCTGCTGCTTTGATTCATGTTATCGGCATCCAGGTGATCTGCTTCCGGATTATCGGATTCCTGATCATCGATCCTGCCCGTGATCTTTGAGGATATGCGGATGCAGAGATATACGGAAAATACTGTAACGATGCAGGTCAGTGCCAGGTAGTAGACTGCATCACTTCCAAGAATGTCTGTCTTGTCAACAGTTATCAGGTGCGTCAGATCTGACAGGGAACTGCCGATGAGAGCATAAAGGTAGTTAAGAGGGATGCTTGCCAGCAGACAGGCGCCAAGCAGTTTTGTCAGACTGTATCTGATGTGCCCAAGGTAGATTATAACCGGAGTAAACGGCACTATCGGATTAAGCTTGAGCAGAAATATCAGTATGAAACTGTCAATGCCTCTTGAATTGAATATTTCCTTGAACTTTTTGCTGAACTTATTGGATTTTCTGTTCTGGGAACTGATTTTCCCTCCGAAATAGTAGCTTATGTATGTCGACAGTGTGATTGCTATAAGCTGATATATAAGACCGGGTATGGTTCCGTACAGAAAACCGGAGCACAGAGTCAGGCACCAGGCGGGAAAGCAGACGAGAGTCAGAAGGGTATTCAGGATTATAAATATAAAAATTCCGGTTCCTCCCAAAAAGAAAGAGTTCGTCAGAATTTCCAAAATATAATCTTTCATTGTACCTTTGACCGCTCAACAATACTGTGTTGCCGGGACTGATGAACATTGAGAGCATGGTATCATTTCAGCCGGATCCTGTTTTAATCATCGTCTGATGATGTCTGTCCGACCGGATCCAGTTTCAGCAGGCCCCATGTCTGAATGAGATAATTCTATCACAAACCCATGATCTGTAAATGAGAGCGGGCAGGATCTTTTAAGCGGAAACAGGTTTCTCCGGACAGACATAATCATATAGAACACTGTATGATTATGCCGTTTTCCATGCTCAGATCCCGTTCTTCCGACTGATTTGATTACCTGAAAAATAAGGTTGCGCCTGCAGAAAAAATCCTGTATTTTAACCTCAAAAAAGACAGGGCAGACAGCTGACTTCTGCATGGAAGTGATCTGCTGATCCGCCAGATTCAGTCTTCGTTAAGCGGCTGTTTATACAGTTTCCGGACAAAACATAGGAAAAGAGGAACTTCATGAAAATCAAGTGGCTTTTTACATCTCTGCTGATTATTCTGATGTGCGCTGTTGCAGGGCGCATGATCCATCACGGCTCGCCTTATTTTGATTTTACAAATGCCTTTGCATGTCAGCTGAGTCTGATCCTCCTTCTTGCCACAGTATTTATTCACCGTCTGGAAAAATTTCTGCTGATCCGCTGGATAGTCTTTGTGCTTCTGTACACTCTGGTTCCGCTTACCCAGCTGCTTGCGGGAGACAGGGTTCACTCCCATGCCTTCATGGCATCCTTTTTCTTCGGCAATTTCATTTTCTGCTTCATTACGAACCTGGTATATCTTATCCGCCTTGTTAAGAAGGATACTTTCAGAAAAATTCTGCTGATTATTCCAGGTATATTATGGTTTGTGTCGCTGATTTATCCGATGATGTTTTACGGTTACAGCGCAGTTGAGCATGCGGTTTTTGATCAGCCAATCGTATCTGCAATTATTCACACTAATCCGATTGAGGTGGTTTCCTACCTGTCCTCAAACTACTCTGCAACCCAGCTTGTAATTTATATTTCCGGAATTGCTGTTTTTCTCGTGTTAATGGGTTATCTGGCTGCAAAAATGAATTCTGCAGGCCAGAAAAGGGAACTGTCTGCCGGTCAGCTTGTTCCTGCACTTGCCGTTGCACTCTGCTGCAGCGCCATTCTCAGTGTCAGTACCGTGCAGCTCAGCAACAAGGGGTTTGACTGTCTTCCCCGCCAGATCATATCCTATGCCAACTATGTTGCAAATTCCTTTACAGAATTCAGAGATTCCAGGGTAAGACTTCTTGAGAGCAGTGTCATAACGCTGGAGCATCAGGACAGAAAGCCTTCACTGTATGTTCTTGTTATAGGAGAATCTGCCAGCAGCCGCTATCTTCAGAGTTACGGTTATTCACAGCCGACAGATCCTCTGACATCAAAGCTTCTGCAGGAAACTGCTCTTAAGGAGTCAGAACTGAACAGTCCAAAATCTCTGAGCACTGTTAATTTCCTGCATGCATATTCCTCATATCCGCAGACAATTGAAAGTCTGAGTCTTTCGCTGTCAGGAGCAAGCCAGTATAACCAGAAGGTTCTGAATGAAATGCTGACAATTATTGATGTTGCCAAAAAAGCAGGTTTCGAAACCTTCTGGATAGGAAACAAGCAGTCTGAAAGCATCGGATTTACTCCGCCTGTAACCCGTATTGCTCAGACGGCGGATCACAGTCTGTTTATTCCGGATGTTTATATTCCGAAATATCAGAAATATCCGTTTGACGGTGAAATTATGAACAATCTTCCGGAACCGGATCAGAATCGCAACACTCTGGTGATTATCAATATAAAGGGCAGTCACACCAAGTATTTTGAACGGTATCCGGAAAAATTTGACGTCTTCCATGATGATCCGGATCCTGTAATCAATGAGTATAAAAACTCTCTTCTGTATTCAGATTTTGTGCTTGATCAGCTGCTTAATCATTTCAGGTCATTGCCGAACTTCAGGGCTTTTGTCTATTTTTCTGATCATGGTGCCGAGCCTGCATTCAGGGGAGACGATCACAATGTTTCAAAATTTACCTTCACCATGGTTGCGATTCCGTTCTGGGCAGCACTGTCTGACAGCTACATTACTGAAAACAGGGGAGTTGCCGAAGCTCTGCTGAAAAACAGTGATAAATGCTTCACCAATGATCTGATATATGATTTCATGCTGGGTCTGATGGGGATCAGGGTAGAAGGCGCAAATGACGAAAGTGTGGATCTTACTTCGGCATCCTATGCTGTTGATCGTCAGAACTGCCTGACTCTGTACGGCAAAAAGAAGATTGATGAAGATCCGAACTACTGATCTGATCCCTGTGCGTGGCTGCAGGGTATTGTTCAGGTGATATTGGCTGGTTTGCCACGCTTTGACGTGATGCAGGAAAGATCAGAAGCATTTGTTAACAGATCCGGATTAGCACCCGGGGATGAACCGGATCCTGATCTTTTCCCTGCTGAAATAATCACGGAGATCCATAATTCACCTAACGTATCCCTGCTTACCTATAATCGCAGGAATCAATGGTATTCTGCCTTATATCCGGTCTCATGTGGCGTACTGATCGTGAATATGAATGTTTTCGGGAACTGCAGACCGGGA
>CADBNP010000122.1 GCA_902796095.1 uncultured Aeromonadales bacterium
CCGGAAGATATGATTAAGATCATTAATTCTTAATTTTTCAGACACTTAAACGGGAGAGCAGAATGGAAAAAACAGACAGAATTGTGGCGGGAATGATGAGACTCGGATCCCTTGGCGATCAGGAAGCCTTCTCCTTTCTCGATTATCTTTATGACAGCGGTGTAAGGTGGTTCGATCATGCAGACATATACGGAGGCGGACGCTGTGAGGAGCTGTTCGGCAGATGGATTCAGTCGAGAGGACACAGCCGCGGTGATCTGGTAATTCAGTCAAAATGCGGCATTGTTCCCGGAGTATGCTATGACAATTCCGGTGAATACATAGAAAAAAGCGTTGACGGGATCCTGTCCCGCCTTAAATGTGAATACCTTGACTACATCCTGATCCACCGGCCTGACGTTCTCTGGGATCCGGACGACATGAACGCAGCGTTCACCCGGCTGATCAAATCAGGAAAAATCAGAGCCTTCGGCCTGTCAAACTGCAACTCAGTCCAGATAGACTATCTGCTCAGCAGCATGGAGCACAAGCCTGCGATCAATCAGATCCAGCTCAGTCTGGCGTTTGCTCCCTCCATATCAGAGGGGCTGGAAAGCAACACCTATTCAGACAACGGAATTTCACGAACCATGGGAGTCATTGACTTCTGCAGATGTCACGGAATCACCCTTCAGGCATGGAGTCCGCTTCAGTACGGAACCTTTGCAGGAACATTTCTGAACAATCCGGCATACGAAAAGCTCAACGGCAGGCTTTCAGAACTGGCATACAAGTACGGTGTCGGAAAGTCTGCCGTGGCAGCGGCGTGGATCCTGAGAATTCCTCCTCATACCCAGGTTGTTGCCGGTACCTGCAACAGAGATCATTTTGCTGAAATGCTCAAGGCTCGGGATATAACGATAACCAGGCAGGAATGGTACGAGCTGTACAGGTGTGCAGGATACGCTTTGCCGTAGAGACAATTAATCTCATCAGTCATTGCCTTAACCGTGCCGGCGTCATTCTGACGAAAAACAGAGGGCCCCTGACAGATCAGAGAGGCAGGGAGCTCATCCCTGTACTCTCAGGCAAAATTCAGTCTGCGCCGGTTCAGACACGCAAAAAAAGAAGACTCCCCAGAAGGAGAGTCCGTGTCATGAGGTATGGAAAATCAAACCTTAAACCAGTGTCTTTCTCAGTTCAGCAGGAGAAAGAATGTTCAGATAGGAAGGTGCGATATCCAGAACTGTGCGGCATCCTGTCTGCCCCTCCTGTCTCAGACGGTATACGGCTCTTGCATACGCAATCAGAACGCTTCCGGTAAAGGCAGGATTTGAATCAAGCTTCAGACTGTATTCAATAACATCCTTGAATTCACTATCGGTGCCGGTAGTGCCGGAGCGGATCACAAAACCTCCGTGAGGGAGTCCCGAATGCTCACGGGCAAGAGTTTCTTCAGACACGAAATGAACGGTAGTGTCATAGTCAGCAAAGTAGTTTGGCATGTTCTTGATTTCGCTTTCAACCTTTGCCGCATCTGCACCCGGCTTGAGAACAACAAAGCACTCTCTGGTGTGCTTCTGACGCGTGGTAAGCTCAGGATTTGAACCGGAACGGACTGCTTCGAGAGCGCTCTCCACAGGCACGGTATACTGACGTGCATCCTTGACACCGGCAATGCGTCTTATGGCATCGGAATGTCCCTGGCTTACACCCTTGCCCCAGAATGTGTAATCCTTTCCGTCAGGAAGAATGGCATTGGCATAGGCACGATTGATGGAAAACATGCCTGGATCCCATCCGCAGCACACAACTGCAAGATGATTGCTGTTTTTGGCAGCTGCATCAACATTTTCAAAATGCTGAGGGATAAGGGCATGGGTGTCAAAACTGTCAACCACATTGAAAAGCTCCGCAAAGGCGGGAGTCTGCTTAGGCAGATCTGTTGCGCTTCCGCCTCCTAAAATCAGAACGTCAATTTTATCCTTCCAGGCAATAGCCTCTCCGTCGCTTACAACGGGAACTCCCGGTGTTTTTACCCTGACGGTGGCCGGATCACGTCTGGTAAATACAACCACAAGCTCCATATCAGGGTTGCGGGTAATGGCACTTTCAACTCCGCGGCTAAGATTACCGTAGCCCAGAATACCGATTCTAATCGTCATAAATATCTCCTTAAAGGAATCTAGTCAACTTTCTTAATTTTACTATCAGCGGCACCTTCAGACAAGAGGAACGCTAATTTTATGAACAAAAAACTTAATTTAATTAAGTAAAAAAGATTATTGACTTAGAAATTTAAGCAGGTACTTCAATACGCTCCCCAGTGGATTCTGTCCTCCTCATAGCGATCCACCTCGTGATTAAGCCGATCCCAGGATGGATAGCCGAGAGCAATAACGCCGAACGGGGCGACAGTATCAGGAAGTTTGAATCTGTCTGCTATGTACTTCATACGTTCAGGATATGGAACAACTGTCAGAAAAACCGTTCCAAGACCGAGATGGACTGCCTCCAGCATAATATTCTGAGCTGCCATACTCATATCAAGATTAACCAGTTCCGGCAGCTGCAGATCGACAGTACGGCTGAGCATAAGTATATCAACAGGTGCAACGGCTGCAGATCCCGAGATTGGTCCCATTGATGCGATATACTTCTTGTCGCTTTCCTCTCTTATAACCAGAAACTCCCACGGCTGCTGATTAACGGCGGAAGGAGCATTCATGCCCGCCCTGAGAAGACTGTCTATGAGTGAATCATCCACGTCACGATCACTGAAGCTCCTTATGCTTCTTCTTACTCTTATCTCTCTCATTAACACACCCTTCATGAAAAAATTTAAAGAAAATAAACTGCAATGCTATCTGAATTTTAACAGTGACAGAGCACAAAACTCAAATCCGCCACGTCCTGAAGTGCTCTGATCCGTGAATAGAAACATTTCCCGAAAGATCGTCATGACTATACCCAGAAACGGCAGATCATCCTGCCGCTCGGCATACATCCGGGCAGAAAATCCTTACGAATGTGCTAGACTCCGGCTCTCCTCTGCTGAAAAAGGGCCACACCGCGCTCCAGACGGTCCAGTCCCTCCCTGAGACGTTCATGGGGACATGCCGCATTGAGTCTCAGAAATCCGGCACCGGAACTGCCGTATGCCTCACCGGCAGAAACCCACAGCCCTGCTTCAGACTTCAGAAAAGCGGTCAGTTTCTTCGTATCCGAAGTCAAGGAGCGGCAGTCCAGCCACTGCAGATAGGTTGCCTCACCCTGCACAGGTTTTACTGCAGGGAGACGGTTCTCCAAAAAAATGCCGGTTATGGATCTGGAGGTTCTGAGGTATTCTCTCAGTGCATCCAGCCATTCTCCGCCTTCGGCATAGGCGGCAACCGCCGCATCAACGGCAAAGGCATTGGGCTCTGCATCCTCGTCCGTATTAAGACCTCTCTCCACCCGCTGTCTGAGAAACAGATCCGGACATATTACAGCAGAGCTCTGAAGTCCCGCCATATTAAAGGTTTTGGACGGAGCTACACAGGTTACACTTATATTCATGCAAAGTTCCGAAACAGAGGCAAAAGGAATATAGTCTCTGCCCGGCAGTGTCAGATCACAGTGGATCTCATCAGATACAACCGTCACATGATGTCTGGCACACAGTCTTCCTATCTCCGCCAGTTCGTCTCTGCTCCATATTTTTCCCACAGGATTGTGAGGATTGCACAGGATCATGAGTGTAGTTTCACTGTGAGCCAGTTTTCTTTCCAGATCCTCAAAGTCAATGCTGTATGCGCCATCTCTGTAGATCAGAGGATTCTCAAGAATATGCCGTCCGTTGTTTAAAATGGAATTGAAAAAGATGTTGTAGACTGGCACCTGCACCACCACATTTTCACCGACTGCGGTAAGTCTGCGGACAATACTCGAAAGAGACGGGACAACTCCGGTGGAAAATACAAGCCAGCTGCGATCAATCTGAAAATCATGTCTGTTCCTCCACCATGAGATATAGGCATCATACCAGCGGTCGGGAATAACGGAATAACCGAAAATCCCATGACGGATCCGCTCTTCCAGAGCATGCATCACGGCAGGGGGCGATCTGAAATCCATATCGGCAACCCACATTGGAAGAACATCCGGATCACATCCCCACTTGAGGGAATCAGAACTCCGGCGGTCGATCATTTCATCAAAATTAAACTCACTCACAGAGAAGGTCCTCCTTTTTAGTGGAATTAAGCCATCTGCCGTTTCTCAGCCGTACAAGAAAAAGTGTTCCGGTTATGCTCAGCTGAATGCTCATGGCGACCCATACGCCGTCAAGTCCCAGCTCCCAGACAAGAAGGAACGAAAGAGGCAGGCGGATCAGCCACATGCAGAGACAGTTGGTTGCACTCGGGATCAGCGTATCTCCCGCCCCCCGCAGAATACCGGAAATTACTATCGATGAGGCAAACAGCGGCTCGGCAAATGCTACAATCCTCAGAACTTCAGATCCGTATCTCTGAATAACCGTATCCGGAGTAAGAAGCTGCATCATCAGAGGTGCGAAAGCATACATGAAGACAGCCGCGGTACTGACAATTGCAACACCGATGCCGGTTATGGTCCATGCCAGACTCCGGGCTATGTCCCTCCGTCCTGCTCCTATTGTCTGCCCCATCATGGCAGAAGCGGACGATGATATCCCGTATGCCGCCATGTAGCAGAAGCTCTCCGCAGTAATTGCCATGGAATGAGCCGCCACGGCGGCAGATCCGAGATATGCCACAATCATAACAGAAATCACCATGGCAAGGCAGATAAGACTGTGTTCAAATCCTATGGGAAGAGCAAGTCTGACGGCGCGCCATGAATGAAACCAGTGCCAGACAAAGCCTTCACCCTTAACAATGCCAAGCTTCGGATTGAAAACAAAAACACATGCCAGCATCATCACCGATATGCAGAACTCAGCCATCACCGTTCCAAGAGCCGCACCGGCAACACCCAGTCCGAAGCCGAAAATCTCAACCTGATACCCGGCAATGTGATACGTATCAGTTTCAAAGATCAGAAGAAAATTAAAAAAGACATCAAGCAGACATCTTAAAACATTCAGAAAGCCGGGGATCTTCATACTGCCGGCTCCCTGAAGGATACCAGTGGAGAGCATGTTAAACTGCATGAAGGGAACGGACAGAATGCAGAGACTGAAATACCCGGAGGCTTCTGAGCGGATAATCTCCTCTCCTCCCAGCCATTCCGGAAGAAAGGGGCTGATGATCCATGCCAGTAGTACAATAATCAGAGAAAACAGAAGAGATGTGAAATAAGACTGTCTGGTCAGATTCCTGGCCGCCCTGTATTCACCCGCCCCCACCAGCTGGGAAACCTGCACGTAATGGCCGATATTGATGCAGAGTCCCATTCCTCCGATAAGCCAGATGGACGATGACACAAGACCTACGGAGGCCGCCTCGAGAGAACCAAGATGCCCGACCATAGAGGCATCTATGTACTGCATAACAACAGATGACAGCTGGGCCAGGATCCCGGGAAGAACCATCAGCAGTACCAGGCGCACCATCAGCTTGAAAGAAGGCTTTCCGTTTCCGCCCAGGTACCACAGAAAAACGTAGCCGCTGGATCTTCTGCTCATATACCGCGACGAACAGCGATATCAGTTGATTCCCTGGAGATTTCCGGATCATCGAAAATGATCTGACCTATATCGTCAGCCTCAATCCTGCCGGATACCGGATTCTTGATGCTGTCCACGCAGCCTCTAATGTCGGCATTGACCGTAGAGTATTCGAAAGCCAGATCAGTGCTGATAAGACGGCAGTTCTCCAGTCTCAGATTATCCATGTAGCACATTCCCTGATTGCTTTCTATAACACAGTTGATCAGAGTGACGTTTTTGGAATTCCAGCCCAGATATTCCCCGAGAACATAGGAGTCTCTCACCTCTACATTCTCCGCATTCCAGAACGCATCCTTGGAAAGAAGCCTTGAATTGCGGATCACCAGATCTCTGGCTCCGTCAAAGGAATAGTTGCCGTCCAGTCTTAAACCGTCAATATCCAGCTCACTGCTGTTCATGGCAAAATAGTTTCCTCTTGCAGAAACGTTTTTCATTCTGACATCGGTGCAGTGCCAGAGAGTCTCCTCCGCATTGGAAAAGGTGACATTTTCAAGCACAATTCTTTTTGACCGCCTGAAGTTTTTGGGAGACTGAACGTCAGTATCATACATGGCTATGTATTTTGAATACCAGATCCCCGCTCTGGCATTTTCAAACAGGGTGCAGCGTTTCAGTGTGAAATACTCTCCGTACCACATGGGATACTTCCACCTGAAAAGCGTGTTTTCAAGACTTATATTTCTGCACTCCTTGAGAGGAGACTCTCCGTTCTGAAAAACAGAATTTCTGATATCCAGATCCTCCTGCTTGAACAGTGCTCTTTCCCCCTCAAACACTTTCTGATCTATTTCTTCTGACATACACTACTACCCGAAAAATACTGTCACAGTATATCATACAGCCAATCTCTCAAATCAGTGAATCCGCAGTATTCCTGTAGATCTGCAGGATCCCGTCCGAATAGAGAACCCACATGACAAGATCAAAGGATCCGGGATAATTTCCCAGGTATTCCGCAACTGTCGAAACTGCCACCTTCGAAGCCTGATCAGGAGGGTAGCCGTAAGCACCGGTTGATATTGAAGAAAAAGCGACAGTTCTGATCCCGTTCTCCCGGGCAAGATCAAGACAGGATCGGTAGCATGAGGCAAGAAGCCCGCTTTCTCCGGATCCGCCTCCTCTCCAGACCGGTCCCGGGGTGTGGATCACATAACGGCAGGGAAGACTGTATGCCCCCGTGATTTTCGCCATTCCCGTAGGACAGCCGTTCAGAGTACGGCATTCCTGAAGAAGTCCGGGACCGGCACGGCGATGTATGGCTCCGTCGACTCCGCCTCCGCCCAGAAGCGTCGTGTTGGCGGCATTGACTATGGCCTCCACTCCGTGATCCCGGGTTATATCTCCGCACACAAGACGGATCACCGTATCATGCACCTTGTAATCAAAGATCCTGTCCATTTACCAGACTCCTTAAGTTTCAGTTTCTCTTATCCGCATGCTGTCAGAACAGCTTTTTCAGCCTGGGTATTGATCGGGGTACAGTCTGACAGTAGTTTCTGTACGGCTCGCCGTACAGTTTCAGAAGCCATACCTCCTCGGTATGCCGCAGAAGAATGTCCAGGTACAAAAAATAAAGAACGGGAAGAAATAAGAAAAGCGTATTCCCCGAGGCAAGAACGATCCCGGTGCTGCCGGAGAGGATCCCGCTGTATACAGGATTGCGCACAACTGCATACACTCCGTCCGTCATCAGCTGGTTGTTTCTGATATGACGGATCATTTTAGAAACAAAGACAGCTCTGAACCACATCTGCAGCCCATACAGCAGAAGGATCAGACCGGAAAGGACTGCGGCACCGCGGATCGCTCCGCTCATCTGCCACATGGGATCTGCCGGCAGAAAAAATGGACAGACAGAGGAAAGCATAACCGGAAAAGCATAAAACGGTCCGACACCAAAAATGGAAAGCGACTGTTTTTTCTGCTCCGGTTCCATTCAGATTCTCCGTTACACTCCAGTGAAATGATCCAGTCTCCTGAATTCTAAAGCTGCTTCCGCTGGCTTGTAGGAGGTATTTTCATGGTTTCACGATACTTGGCGACAGTGCGCCGTGCCACATTGATGCCGTCCTCGGAAAGAATGGCTGAAATGGCACTGTCGGAAAGAGGTTTGCGTTTGTTCTCTCCGTCAATAAGCTTTCTGATCTTCGCCTGAACCGCAGTTGAGGAGCAGTCATCTCCCACATCGCTCCTCAGTGAGCTTGAGAAGAAATACTTGAGTTCAAAACTGCCCCGGGGAGTACACATGTATTTCTGATTGGTAATTCTTGAAACTGTTGATTCATGAACCCCGCACTCCTCGGCTATTGTGCTCAGGATCAGCGGCTTCATTTTCTCCGGACCGTAATCAAAAAAATCCTTCTGGTAGTTGACGATGCACCTGGCAACTCTCAGAAGAGTATCGTTGCGCCTGTTAAAATTGTCCAGAAAACTTCTGGCTTCAGAAAGATGTTTCTTGAGATACTGTCTGTCGTCCTTGGAATCGATCTCGCTCTTTGATTCAGCCAGCGAGGCGTAGCTCTGGTTGATCCTGACTCTCGGATAGCAGTCAGGATTGAGCACAACATGCCAGTCTCCGTTTTCCCTGCGGACAAGAACATCTGGCTTGAAATAAACCGAGTCATCATGGATAAACCCGGCTCCGGGCTGAGGATCAAGACTGCGGATCAGAAGCATTATGGACTTGAGTTCATCCTCCTTTACAGACATGCGGCGCCTGATGCTTCTGAAGTCCTTGCTCTCCAGAAATCTGATATGATCCGTGAGAAGTTCCCTGGCCTTTTCGTAATAGGGGCTGTCACTGTGAAGATGGCGCAGCTGAACCAGCATTGACTCCTTCATATCCATGGCGGCCACGCCGACAGGATCAAACAGCTGAACCCGGTGGATCACGCTGATCACCTCCTCCGGAAGGATCTCCTCCTGCTCCGCCAGCTCCTTTTCTATGTTAATTTCAGAAAAATCCAGACCCTCGTCCTCGATGCGATCCTCAAGAAGTATGTTCTGGGCCGCGTCAATAAGATCCTCCACGCTTTCCGTAAGATAGCCGGCGTCATTTACTGCATCTATCACCGCTCTTGCGATGGCATTATCCGTTTTGCTGAAGGGTGACAGATTAAGCTGCCACAGGAGATGATCCTTGAGAGTCTCACGGGTGGATCCCTGATAGTCAAATGAATCGTCACTGTCGGCGATGGAACTTTTATGAACGGCGGTAACACCCTCCTCCCAGTTTTTGTCCCAGGTGTCATCAAGAGGAGAATCATCATCCTTCGGAAGAGAATCCGTCTCCATGGCTGTTACCACATCAGTCTCGGTGCCCGGCTGAACAGTCTCCGCACCGTCGGAAAGAACGGCATCAGCATCAGCATCAGCATCAGCATCGGCATCAGTCCCGCTTCCCGCTTCACCGCCATTCCTGTCCCCAGCTGTTTCATCACCGTTCTTTTCTCCGGCTTCAGAAACATTCTCCTGCACCACATCGTCCTCAATCTCCAGCAGAGGGTTTTCCTCAACCTGACGGTTAATTTCCTGATTCATCTCCAGTGATGTCAGCTGCAGCATACTGATAAGCTGCTGCATCTGAGGGGTCATGGCAAGAGATGTACTCTGCCTCTGATAAAGACCTTGAGACTGATTTAAAGCCATTTACATATCCTACATAGCAAAATCATCACCCAGATATTTGCGGATAACATCCGGATTCTTAACCACCTCGTCCGGTGTTCCTGATGCTATGACCGATCCGGAATCCACAATATAGGCGGTTTCACAAACAGAAAGAGTTTCTCTGACATTATGATCTGTAATCAGAACACCTATTCCGCGTTCCTTGAGTTCCATAATAATGTCATTGATGTTTTTTACAGATTTGGGATCAATACCGGCAAAAGGCTCATCCAGCAGAATAAATTTCGGATTTGAAGCCAGAGCTCTGGCTATTTCAACTCTCCGCCTTTCTCCTCCGGAGAGACTCATTCCCAGAGTTTTCCGTATATGCTCAATGTGATATTCCTGGAGAATTGACTCCAGTCTCTCCCTTCGCTGCTTCCTGTTCAGGGACGGATCCAGCTCAAGCACCGCCATCAGATTATCCTCCACCGACAGACGTCTGAAGACAGATGCCTCCTGGGGGAGATA
>CADBNP010000123.1 GCA_902796095.1 uncultured Aeromonadales bacterium
AGTCCGTACTCTGCTGAAGATGTAACACTTTTGTTGAACAGATCCCATTGCTATATTATAATCGTTACAGGCTTTTTTGTGCTGACGGCACCCGCTTTTTTCAATGGATACAGACTGAATGGTTATGTTCTGAATGTCGGAACAGATGCCGTTTTTCAGATCAGAGCAGTGATCTGCAGTTCTGAACAGTCTCCCGGTTTGAACAGAGTGCCGGATGACAATATTCCGGAGACTACTGAAGCTGTATTCCTGTACAGTGATTTGTTCCCGAAGACGGTACTAACGGAGCATGGGAACCGGATACCGGTGTCTGTCTGAATTTTCTTCTGTCATCCGTCTCTGCTGAAGGCTTCACCCTTCTGATTAGGCCGGTGTCCTGACGGCTCTTTTGTGAATAATGGTTCTCTATGGCAACTAAGTATATTTTTGTAACCGGCGGTGTTGTATCCTCCCTTGGAAAGGGTATTGCGGCAGCATCTCTGGCAACCCTCCTTGAAGCACGCGGTCTCAACGTAACAATGATCAAACTGGATCCTTATATCAACGTGGATCCGGGAACCATGAGTCCGATTCAGCATGGAGAGGTCTATGTGACGGAGGACGGTGCGGAGACCGATCTGGATCTCGGACATTATGAAAGATTCATACGCACCAAGATGTCAAGTCACAACAACTATACCACCGGCAAGATTTATTCATCAGTTCTGGCAAAGGAGCGCAGAGGTGAATATCTTGGCAAGACAGTGCAGGTGATCCCTCATGTTACCGACGAGATAAAGGCGAGCGTAAGATCCGGCGGTGACGGTCATGACATAGCCATTGTTGAAATCGGCGGCACTGTCGGTGACATTGAATCTCTTCCTTTCCTGGAGGCTGTAAGACAGTTCGGTGCCGATCTGGGGCGCGAGAACACGATTTATGTTCATCTTACCCTTGTCCCTTATCTTCAGACTTCGGGCGAGGTCAAGACCAAGCCTACGCAGCATTCCGTAAAGGAGCTTCTTTCCATTGGCATTCAGCCGGATGTTCTTATCTGCCGTTCCGAGTGCAATCTTCCGGTAAACGAGCAGAAGAAGATAGCACTGTTCTGCAATGTTCCTGAAAAGGCCGTTATTTCACTCAAGGATGTGGATTCGATTTACAAGATCCCTCAGATCCTCAAATCCCAGGGTCTGGATCAGTTTGTTGTGGATCGCTTCAAACTTGACTGTCCCGAGGCCAACCTTTCAGAATGGGATCAGGTTATATATCAGCAGGCTAATTCAGCAGGCGAGGTTACCGTCGGCATGGTGGGCAAGTATGTATCTCTTCATGATGCCTACAAGTCTGTTAACGAGGCTCTGAAGCATGCAGGTCTTAAGAACCTGGTGAATGTTGACATCCGCTACATTGATTCCGAGGATCTGGAAAAGAACGGTCTTGATGAACTTGAACATCTTGATGCCATTCTTGTTCCAGGAGGCTTCGGAAACCGCGGTATTGAGGGCAAGATTATGGCTGCCAGATATGCCCGGGAACATGGTATTCCTTATCTTGGAATATGTCTCGGCATGCAGGTGGCGATTATAGAGTATGCACGCAATGTGGCCGGACTCGAGGGTGCGAATTCCACCGAGTTTGATCGCGACTGCAAGTATCCTGTCATAGCTCTTATTACCGAATGGGTGAATGAGGATGGTGAAATAGAGCACAGATCAGACGGTTCTGATCTTGGCGGAACAATGAGACTCGGTGCTCAGCTCTGTAATCTGGAGGAAGGTTCGAAGGTTCGTGAAATCTATGGCGAGTCCAAGATTTACGAGCGTCACCGTCACCGTTATGAGGTTAACAATACCTATATTGACCGTCTCACAGCAGCTGGCATCAGGGTAAGCGGCAGATCTGCAGACAACAAGCTTGTGGAAATTGTGGAAATTCCAAATCATCCGTGGTTTGTGGCCGTGCAGTTCCATCCGGAGTTTACTTCGACTCCTCGTGACGGTCACCGTCTGTTTACAAGTTTTATCAAGGCTGCCAAGGATTATAAAAAGTCCCATCTGGGCAGTTGATATGGATCTGCGTTTCCGGTTTTAAGATCGGAGACGCTTTGTTTTTGTTCTTTACTTTTTTTTATAGGATAGAAAATGGCTAAGATTGTAAAAGTAATTGGTCGTGAAATTGTTGATTCCCGTGGTAATCCTACCGTTGAGGCTGATGTTTATCTCGATGACGGTTCAATGGGCCGTGCCGCAGTTCCTTCCGGAGCTTCTACCGGTGTTCGTGAGGCTCTTGAACTTCGTGACGGTGACAAGTCCCGTTTCGGTGGAAAGGGTGTTCTTACCGCAGTTAAGAATGTAAATGAAATTCTCGGCCCTGCAATCGTTGGTATGGATCCGGTAGATCAGCGTGCTGTTGATGATGTTATGCTCAAGAAAGACGGCGATCCATTCAAGAAGAATCTTGGTGCCAACGCTATTCTCGCTATTTCTCTGGCTGTTGCCAAGGCTGCCGCAGCTTCAAAGAAGGTTCCTCTTTACGAGCACATTTCTGATCTCAACGGCACCCACGGTGTATACTCAATGCCGCTTCCAATGATGAACATCATCAACGGCGGTGCTCATGCAGCCTGGTCTATGGATATGCAGGAATTTATGGTTCAGCCTGTTGGCGCCAAGACTGTAAAGGAAGCTATCCGCATGGGAGCTGAGATTTTCCACGAACTTGCAAAGGTTCTCAAGGCTCTTGGTCAGCCTACCACTGTAGGTGACGAGGGCGGTTATGCTCCTAAGCTGGCCGGTACTGCCAAGGCTATGGCTGCCATCAAGGAAGCTGTTGAAAAGGCCGGCTACAAGTTTGGTGAGGATGTAACCCTTGCTATGGACTGTGCTTCTTCAGAATTCTATGATGCCGAGTCCAAGCTTTACAAGATGAAGGCCGAGGGCAAGAATTTCACCTCAAATCAGCTGGCTGACTTCCTGGCTGATCTTTGTGATCAGTATCCTATCATCTCCATCGAAGATGGTCAGGCTGAAGGTGACTGGGACGGCTGGAAGTATCTTACCGACAAGATCGGCAGCAGATGCCAGCTGGTAGGTGATGATCTGTTCGTAACCAATCCTTCTATTCTAAAGGAAGGTATTGAGAAGGGTATCGCTAACTCCATCCTTATCAAAGTTAACCAGATCGGTTCACTTTCAGAGACTCTTGATGCAATTCAGATGGCTCACAAGGCTGGTTACACAGCTATCGTTTCTCACCGTTCAGGCGAAACCGAAGACTGCACCATTGCTGATATCGCAGTAGGTACAGCTGCAGGTCAGATCAAGACCGGTTCATTAAGCCGTTCAGATCGTATGGCCAAGTACAATCAGCTGATCCGCATCGAGGAAGAGCTGACTGCAAAGGGCATAGCTGCTCCATATGCAGGTCGCAAGGCTGTTAAGGGTCAGTAATCTCTGTTCTGGCTGATTTTATAATCTGTTAAGCCGCGGCGTGCCGTCGCGGCTTTTCATAATCGGATCTGACTTTTTTATGCTTCATTTCAGATGGAGTATAGAAAAGTTTGGTAGCGGGTATTATATGAAGCTGTTCACTTTTGTACTCTGTCTGTTTCTTATGGGAACAATGTACAATTTCTGGTACGGAAAAAACGGATGGAAGGACTACAAGGAATATCAGAAAAGAATTGAAGATCAGGAGACTGTAAATCAGAGTCTTGTTGATCGCAACAATCTTATAACATCGGAAATAAAGGATCTTCAGGAAGGCTACGAGGGAATAGAGGACATTGCCCGCAGCGACTTTGGATATATAAAGCAGGATGAAACCTTTATCCGTATTATATCCAAGGATGAGAAGCGCAAAGAGTTGAAATAATGAATATTGATGTTGTTGTTCCTGCAGCCGGTATAGGCAGGCGCATGAATTCGGCATTGCCGAAGCAGTATCTGAAAATCGGAGGCAGAACAGTTCTTGAAAGAACCCTGGACGTTTTTCTCAGTTATCCCCGTGTTTCAAAAATCATAGTCTGTCTCAGAGACGATGACGATTATTTCTCTTCACTTGCCTGTTCGGCAGATCCTAAAGTAATCAGAGCCGCAGGCGGAGAGGAGCGTGTTGACTCAGTTCTTTCCGGTCTAGGTCTTGTCTCGACTCCGTGGGTTATGGTTCATGATGCTGCAAGGCCGTGCCTTACCCATGAGGATCTGGATCTTCTGATTGGAAAAGTTTCCGGCGGTTGCGGAGGCATTCTCGGGACGCCTGTCAGGGATACCATGAAGAGGACAGATCAGGAACTGAATATCACCGGAACCGTGGAGCGCAGTCTGCTGTTTCATGCCCTTACTCCCCAGATGTTCAGAACCTCAGAGTTGAAGGAATCCATAAAAAAGGCTCTTGCAGCAGGGTGGAACATTACGGACGAGGCATCGGCCATGGAGTATGCGGGCTTCAGGCCGCTGCTGGTGGAGGGACGATCCGACAATATTAAAATTACCCGTCCGTCGGATCTGGCTCTGGCGGAATTTATACTGAACAGGAGCGGACTGAATGATAATTAGAATAGGACACGGGTTTGATGTTCACAAATTCGGCGGTGACGGTCCCGTTACCATCGGAGGTGTGATTATCCCGTTTGAGCAGGGATTGATTGCCCATTCCGACGGAGATGTGGCACTGCACGCACTGACAGACGCAATCCTCGGTGCTGCGGCTCTCGGTGATATCGGGAAACTTTATCCGGACAATGATGATCGTTTTTTAAATATTGACAGCAGGGTTCTGCTCCGGGATGCATATGAGAGGGTAAGATCAATGGGTTTTTCTGTAGGCAATGTGGATGTCACCATAATTGCGCAGGCTCCGAAGATGAGACCTTATATTGATACAATGCGTGAGCGTATAGCCCAGGATCTCAGCACTGATGTTTCCAATGTGAATGTAAAAGCAACGACCACTGAGAAACTTGGATTTACCGGACGCGGAGAGGGAATTGCCGTTGAGGCAGTGGCTCTTTTGATAAAATAATATGGCAGAAAAACTACCGCCCTGGCTGAGAGAGCTGGGAGAAAGTATTCAGGTTGACAGCTCGGTACTCGAGGCAATGGATTTGCCCCGGGAGCGGTTTGTTGATGCCTCCTTCAATGCTGGAACTCTTGCCGCTCGGGCTTTGCCTATCGGAAGCGGACAGACGATTTCCAAGCCATCCACTGTTGCGAGAATGACAGATGCTCTGATGAAGTGTCATCCCGGAAAAGTTCTGGAAATTGGCACAGGATCCGGTTATCAGACTGCGGTTTTATGCCGGCTTGTGGATATGGTTTACACGGTGGAGCGGATCCGCAATATTCAGCTGGACTCCATACGCAGACTTTACCGTCTTGAAATATATAATTTCAAGGCTCTCTGCGCCGATGGTACACTGGGCTGGAAGACCAATGCGCCATATGATGCGATTATGGTTACAGCGGCGGCTCAGAATGTCCCTCCGGCTCTTTTTGAACAGCTGAATCCGGGCGGTCTTCTGGTTATGCCGGTGGGTGATCAGCATCAGGAACTGTGCGTTTTCTGCAAGCAGAGTACCGGGGAAATTACCCGTCAGTCCCTTGGTCCGGTTAACTTTGTTCCACTTATTGCAGGGGTTTCAGACTGACATGAAGATTTTCCAGAGGATGTATGATTACTGCATCAGGCTTTCAAAGCATCCCAGAGCCATGTTTTTCATGTCTGCGAATTCCTTCATAGAATCCATATTCTGGCCTCTGCCTGTGGATGCCATGATTATTCCCATGTGTCTCGCCAGACCAAAGCAGGCTCTGAAGATTGCGTCCTATGCGGTATTTTTTTCAGTCCTCGGTGCAATAGTAGGCTATCTGCTGGGATATTATGCATGGAACGGTTTTATTGAGGACATTTTTATAAAACTGAATTTTATTCGCTATATTGATGTTATTCAGCAGTGGTTCTCCGATTTCGGTATTCTGTTTGTTGCTATCGGTGCGTTTACACCAATTCCCTACAAGGTTATTGCCATTACTACAGGTATGATGGCCTCTTCCGGTGGTGTTGGTTTCTGGGATCCAACTTCCCAGCTTTCTCTTCTTCCTTTCATACTTGTTTCTGTAGTTGGTCGCGGTGCACGCTTTTATCTTGAGGCGATTGTGATAAAGGTGGGAGGAAAGCCAATGGCGGACAAAATAAGAAAGTATATTGATATTTTAGGATGGATGACGGTTGCCGCTGTGGTAATGGCATTTGTGATTTACAAATTCGCATAGCCTTTATAAATTTTTCGGCATGGCCGTTCAGCATTGCTGTTTACGGCAGATTATTCCGGATTTTTGACGGTTTCCTCTCCTCTCTGAAAAAATTCCATTAAAAGGGATCATGATGAAGATTTATAAACTTGCCGCAGCGGTCTTTTGTGCATCTCTTGCAGTTTCAGGCTGTACCACCACAGGTTCCAGCACGACTGTCAGGAGCAGTGTCAGTTCATCCGGATCAGGAAAGGTTGATTCCAATCATTATATGGTAAAGAAGGGTGATACTCTTTTCTCCATAGCCTTTGCCAACGGTCTGGACTACCGAACCCTTGCTCTGATCAACAAGCTTGATCCCGTAAATGCAGTGATTTATCCGGGTGACGTGCTGCTGGTCAGGATCAAGAATCTCAATGTAAAGAATGTATACCGTGTCAAGACCGGTGATACTCTGTTCGGAATTGCAAGAAAGTATAAAAAGCCGGTGGAGTATATGGCAAAGATAAACCATATTCAGCCGCCCTATGCGATCAATGCCGGTCAGCTTCTGATTATTGACGATAAAAAACCAACCTTCAGTCCTGCTGCCGGATCTTCCTCCCGTCCTGCTGGTTCTTCCTCTTCATATCAGGCGTCATCATCGGGTACCTCTGCCAAGATTTCAACAGTTCCGGCTCCTGCCCAGAATGCTCCACAGGTGCCTACTCAGAAGTCCGCCTATAACAGCCGTTCCAGGCTGACATGGCAGTGGCCGACCTATGGCACCATAGTCAAGAAATTTTCCTCCGGCAGTTCAAACGGTATAAACATAGCCGGCAAAAAGGGGCAGAATATCAAGGCTGCTGCTGAGGGGAAGGTAGTTTATGCCGGCAACGCCCTGAGAGGATACGGAAATCTGATCATCATCAAGCATAACGATGACTATATATCAGCGTACGCACACAATGACAGAATTCTGGTTAAGGAACTCGAACAGGTTAAATCCGGTCAGATCATAGGAAGAATGGGCGACACTGATTCAAATATGGTGAATCTTCATTTTGAAATAAGATATCGGGGCCAGTCGGTAAATCCGCAGAATTTTCTTCCGAAACGGTAATGTTTAGGATTGGAGCCCTTTCATGCCATGTTCAGAAAAAGTATTGATCTATCTCATACTGCCAGGGAACCGTATTCCGCCGGTTTTGATCTGAAAATCAAAACTCCGCTTTGCATGGACTTCTTAACGTACTGGCAAACCCTGCTATTCCCGGTTTAACGTTGCTGACATAAAACACCGGTTTTACCTTTTAGACTACATCAATACTTTTCTTTAACAGAGCCTTCATATATAATTCTCATGTTCAGAATTTTTTAATTGTTTGATGAATCTCACGGAATTTGTGTCTGAATACTGCTTGATCTTCTTACCCGTGAGACTCTGTCTGCCGGTATACTGAACATCTGATTAACTGTACAGATTTCGGAATTCTGAAGCTGGCAGATTAGTCAGGAAATCCCGAAGCTGGTATTATCAGATAAAAGTTTTTTAGTTCTGTTTTGTGAAAGATCTGCTTTCATGAGAACAGAACATTGTTTTTTTTCAGAACAGTTGTTTTAACATTCAGAAAGGTGTTGTAATTATGGATAATCGTCCAATTCGCAGAGCGCTGATCAGCGTATCTGATAAAACCGGAATATTGGAATTCGCCAAAGCTTTATCTTCAAGAGGTGTTGAAATTCTATCCACCGGCGGTACTGCACGGATGCTGTCTCAGGCCGGTCTGCCGGTAATTGAGGTGAGTGATTATACAGGCTTTCCGGAGATGATGGACGGCAGAGTCAAGACTCTGCATCCGAAGATCCACGGCGGAATTCTGGGACGCCGCACCATTGATGATGAAGTAATGGAGCAGCACGGGATCAAACCTATTGATCTTGTTGTTGTTAATCTGTATCCGTTTGCCAGGACTGTTGCAGATCCTGACTGTCCTCTGGAAAAGGCAATTGAGAATATTGATATCGGCGGTCCTACCATGGTTCGTGCGGCAGCCAAGAATCATAAGGATGTTGCAATTGTAGTCAATGCAGGTGATTACGACCGTGTGATTGCCGAGATGGATTCCAATGAAAATTCTCTTACCTATGAGACAAGATTTGATCTCGCTATTGCAGCTTTTGAGCATACTGCCATGTATGACGGAATGATAGCTAATTATTTCGGAACCAAAGTACCAAGCTACGGCATTGCCGAGGAATGCTTTGCTGATTCCAAGTTCCCAAGAACTCTGAATCTTCAGTTTATCAAGAAGCAGGACATGCGCTACGGCGAGAACAGTCACCAGGCGGCAGCCTTCTACGTTGAGAAAGATAATTCCGAAGCCAATGTTTCCTCTGCCAGACAGCTTCAGGGCAAGGCTCTCTCATATAACAATATTGCTGATACCGATGCTGCTCTTGAGTGTGTAAAGCAGTTTGACGAGCCGGCCTGTGTTATTGTCAAGCACGCAAATCCTTGCGGTGTCGCTCTTGGTTCAGATCTTCATGATGCTTATTCAAAGGCCTTCAGAACGGATCCTACCTCTGCTTTTGGCGGCATTATCGCCTTTAACCGCGAACTTGATGCAAAGACAGCCCAGCAGATTGTTGCCAACCAGTTCTGCGAGGTTATTATTGCACCTAAAGTAAGTGATGAGGCTCAGACGATTGTATCCCAGAAAAAGAATGTCAGACTGATGGAATGCGGCTTCTGGGAGAAAAAGGTTCCTTCCATGGACTGCCGCCGTGTTAACGGAGGTCTTCTTGTTCAGGATAGGGATCTTGGCATGGTCGGATTAGAGGATCTCAGGGTTGTAACCAAACGCCAGCCTACCCAGTCCGAACTGGAGGAGCTGCTGTTCTGCTGGAAGGTTTGCAAGTTTGTTAAATCAAACGCTATCGTTTATTCAAAGGAGCGTATGACTATCGGTATCGGTGCAGGACAGATGAGCCGTGTATACTCGGCTGAAATCGCAGGTATCAAGGCCAAGGAGGAGAATCTGGAGGTTGCTGGCTCTGTAATGGCTTCAGATGCATTCTTCCCGTTCCGTGACGGTATCGATGCTGCTGCCAAGTGCGGTATTCAGTGTGTGATCCAGCCTGGCGGATCTATTCGCGATGAGGAAGTTATTCAGGCCGCTGATGAGCATAATATGGTGATGGTATTTACCGGTATGCGTCATTTCAGACATTGATACCGTGATAAGTTTTTCTGGTGTATCAGCCTGATCAGGAGCTGAAATCCTGAAAGAAAACTGAGGGTCTGCATTTTAACCGGATGCAGGCTCTTTTTATTATGATGCATTTCCTGACTCATATCAGAAAAGGTGCAGAACCGGATTTTTGCCTGAGAATTTTTCCTAAATCAGCGGATTTGAATCTGCAGGAACTGTCGCCGCAGACTCGCTGCCAGAGTTAGAAGAACACTGTTTTTTTTGAGCCTGATTTCTGAACGCTGGAAAACGGAAAGCCGTTTTTCCTGAATGTCCTGATGATCTGGCTCCGGTTTCTGCTCGGGCCCGGACGCGAACTATCCTGCTGAACCGGTGGCAGTCGCGATCAGATAGACTGTGTATGCTATATATGAGCAGAGCAGTACAACACCCTCGTAGCGGTTGATAAATCCTTCGGGTTTCCTTATGAAAGGGAAACTTACGATGATGAGCAGCAAAGTAAGGAAAAGAACCATGCTCATATCTCTGTACAGAATTTCCGGCTCTGTGTTTACCTCTCCGATGGCTCCGGCAAGACCGACCACGGCAAGGGTGTTGAAAATATTTGAGCCAACCACATTTCCGATGGCCATATCGTTGTTGCCCTTTATGGATGCCGTGATGGATGATGCAAGTTCGGGAAGGGATGTACCGATGGCTACAACAGTAAGACCGATTAGCAGATCACTGACCTTGAGGATATGAGCAATTTCCACAGCTCCCCATACCAGAAGTTTTGAACTGCCGACAAGAATCAAAAGACCTGCTGTCAGTTTGACTATTTCCTTCCAGATTACTATTGGCTTCTCTTCTTTCTCCTTGTCTGTCTCTGCTTTTTTATCCGGCTCGCTTTTCCCGGTTTTGACGGCATAGACAATGAAAGCGAAAAAAACAGCAAGCAATATCCAGGCGTCAATTCTGGATATGCTGTAATCCCAGAGAAGACATGCGGAAAGAATGGTAATACCAAGAAGTCGGGGCATGTCTCCTTTAACGATTTTTCTCTGGATTACAACCGGAGAAATAATTGCCGTGACACCGAGGATAAGTGCTATATTGGCAATATTGGATCCGTAGGCGTTGCCGAGGGCGAGAGCTCCGTTTCCGTCTATGGATGCACTGGCGGATACCAGCAGTTCAGGCGCAGACGTGCCAAATCCGAGGATCAGCATGCCGATGAGAAATTCTGACATTCCGAAATATTCTGCAGTGCCGGATGCACCTTCCACAAATAGATCCGCACTTTTGACCAGAGCAAATATTCCAAAGATAATAGCTAAAATAGCAAGTGTCATTTTTTAATCCTGATTTTATATGCCTTTGAACAGATTGACTGTTACGTGTGGAGTGTATTCTATCATAACTGAAAAAAACGGCTTCATTTATGATAATCTATGGAGGATTGATTCTTCTGTCAATAAATGACAAGTCGGGGATCTGCTGGCAGGTATTGAAATTTTTCGGGTTTGCCAGGTTATTTCACCTGACTTTTTAAACATCAGTTGGTAAGAAAAAATGAGTAAGACCAAGGTTGCCTTCGTCTGCAACTCCTGCGGTGCTGAATTCAGCAAATGGCAGGGGCAGTGTACGGAATGCGGTGAATGGAACACTATCAGCGAGTTCAGGATCCCGAAGGATCCGCCCGTGGGTTCGGGGAGTATAACTTCCCGCAGTCAGGATCGTCTCGGCTTTGCCGGATCTCTGACATCCAAAATTCAGAAACTGAGTGAAATTACAACTCAGCAGCAGTACCGTTTCAGCACCACCTTCAGAGAATTCGATCGGGTTCTTGGCGGCGGCATCATACCTGGAGGAGCGATGATAGTTGGCGGACATCCCGGGGCTGGAAAAAGTACACTTCTGCTTCAGACCATGTGCCGGCTGTCTCAGAACTACAACGTTCTTTACGTAACGGGAGAGGAGTCGCTGCAGCAGGTTGCACTGCGTGCCCAGAGGCTTCAGCTTCCCGTGGACAAACTCAACGTGGTGTCTGAAACTTCAATTGAGAATATATGTGCCTTCATAGAAAATCTAAAGCCTCAGATAGTGGTTATTGATTCCATTCAGGTCATGCATCTTGATGATATTTCTTCCGCTCCCGGATCTGTTTCGCAGGTAAGGGAATGTGCGGCTGTGCTGACAAGAGTTGCCAAAACAAAGGAAATAGCCTGCTTTCTTGTGGGACATGTGACCAAGGACGGAGCTCTTGCCGGTCCGAAGGTTCTTGAACACTGTGTTGATTGTTCCATACTTCTTGAGGGTGACAGTGATTCAAGATACAGAACTCTGAGATGTCTTAAAAACCGTTTCGGTGCCGTAAATGAAATCGGAGTTTTTGCAATGACCGGCACCGGCATGAAGGAGGTGAGCAATCCTTCCGCCATTTTTTTAAACCGTTCCCAGGAGATAAGTTCCGGTTCCTGTGTTATGGCAATCTGGGAGGGTACAAGACCGATGCTGGTAGAACTGCAGGCTCTTGCCGATACTACAAAGTCAGCCAATCCCCGCCGGCTTACTGTAGGCACGGACAGCAGCCGTCTTGCCATGCTTCTTGCCGTGCTTCACCGACATGCAGGTGTCAGCATGAATGATCAGGATGTATTTATCAATGTTGTGGGCGGAGTCAAGGTTGACGAAACAAGTGCCGATCTGCCTCTTCTTGCGGCTCTGGTGTCCAGTTACAGGGATCACCCCATTGCCAGGGACATGATCTGCTTCGGTGAGGTGGGACTGTCAGGTGAGATAAGACCTGTGCCCTCGGGACAGGAGAGGCTTGCCGAGGCTGCCAAGCACGGCTTTAAAAAGGCAGTTATTCCAAAGGACAATGCTCCGTCCGCATCTCATCCCATTCCCGGCATGGAAATAATTCCGGTAACCAGAATCTCCCAGCTGGTGGATCTTATCTGAGCCGCTTTCTGCCATGCCTGTCTCCCTGAAAGGAGAAAATAAGAAGGGATATATGTTCTTAACATATATCCCCATACAACAAGGAGGTGTAAACTATGAAAATACACAACGAATCGGAACGGACTAGGTATCTACTCCGCTCTGGTGATCTTGATAATGTTCCTCATCAATGTCAGAGAGATTCTTCAAATCCCTGCTGAGAACAAATTCACTTTCGTCAGAGTTAAGTTCGATAAGACGCTTAAGGTGGGTCATGCTTTCTATATCAATCTGAGTACATTCAAGTCCCATTGTCTTGCCGTTTGCATAAATTATTTTGCAGTCCATAAAAATGCTGGTTTCCGGCAGCAAAACAATCTCCAGCACGACACC
>CADBNP010000124.1 GCA_902796095.1 uncultured Aeromonadales bacterium
ACTAAAAGGGTGTCTGAAGGAAGGTATGTACGACATGGCCATAAAAATTGCTGACGATCATATACAACAGTGGTTCATGGCTCTACCTAGATTCCTTACAGAGCGATACGGGTTGATGGCTAGTTAGATACTTTAATTGGATGGGGTTGTCAATAATGGCATTTTTATCTCGCCAAACCTTGCCATTATTGACTAAACTTGAAAAAATCTACTGGGAAACTCGAGTTACCAGTTTAGTTAACACAAAATATTGTCGTTTACTTTCGACTCTGATCCGTTTGTCCATTACTTTCCATATTATTTGGACTGTTTCTCTTTATGCATCTTGTAAAATAAAACTGTTGTTATTTGCTAATTAAAAATGCTGCTAACGTTAATTAGAATTGTTACTGTAAGACACCTCTTCTATGACGGATCTTCTTATGCATCAGCGATACGGGAAAGTTTTTTATCCTTTGATTTCTCTATGATCTGTTTCACTTTGTTTTTGTTCTGCCGATTGATCCATAATTTTATACAGGCAGGTTATTACTTCTTTCTCATTATTGCCGATCAGTTCTGTTCTCTTACCCTGAGCAGCTGCATATCTTTAAGATTTTTATTTTTAATAATCATATTACATGTAGCAGGATTCAGATATGGAAACGCACTCAGCAAGAAGTTCAACCTGAGTTAATCCAGCTTCTTCAACTGATTCTTTTCTGTTTTTTGAACGATGGTTCTCATCGTTTCGGCAACTGTTTCCAGAAATCAGATCTTAGACCGCTCAGAAGTAATCATGATCTGCAGGTTTAGATTTAAAAGTTCTGCTATTTCTAAGAATATATAGTCATAGCATGACGTGTATATTATAAACAAACGTATATTGATCATCATAAGAAACTTTAAGTAAATTTATTAATAATATTTTTACTGTACCTATTGACAACTGACACAAAAGTGCTACAATATAACTGTATTCAAAGGGAAGTGTTAGAATAATTCAAACGCAGTCACTCCAAACTTCCTGTCCTACTGTTTCAGAGCCCCTTCATAGCGCTTTTCCATTTTAACCAGTGAAATATAACGAGGCAGCAAAATGAAATCAGAAGAATTCAAAAACGTAAAAAACGGTTACTTAATCGACCTGGTCGCAAAGATCTGGCTGGAGCCGTATGATCCGGAGCAGAACTGCATAAAAATCTTTGACCGAATTTTTTCAGAACTTAAGAAGAATGTCGGTTCCGGAGTTGCCGGCTCAAAATTCACTCTTGACGCTGTTGAAAGCGACGAGGATTTCAACGGGGCATCACTGAGGGAACATACAAGTCATCCTGACATGGCAACATACACTGTAAAATACAGCTTTGTCCTCATTTTTGAGGGTAACGGAACTATGGATTTAAAGGATATTTTTATCCCTCACATTAACATACCCGATGTAGAATTCTGCGATTACAAATGGCTTAATGAGTACTGGATGTCCAGCGATCTTCCTGTGGATCTTCTTGTAAATCACAGTTTTCATCACGGTCCGGAAAGGAATCCTCCGTACCTTCCTGAGAATTTCGGCAAATTTTCTTCATACGTAACGGTGGATGCCGGGGGAAAGGTGCTGGATGATGCTTCATGGGAATGGCATTATCTGCCAGATAATCAATACACCCATGCCAGTTCTCACCCATCCGGATACAGTCTGGACAGTGATGTCTTTATGTGCAGTGGAAACGGCAGGAACGACAACTGGAACCATTATCTCCGGGTGTCCGGAATAGTGTTTGAGGTTGAAAGACTTGAACAGTGGGAATGGAACTACCTCTCTGATTTTTCCCGGTTTGAAAGCTTCGTAGCCTCTTCCTTTATCGCAAAAATAATCAGGACAGACAGTGAATTCGATTCACTGCCGTTTGGAGAGAAGAAGAAAAGGGCAGAGCGTGCGCTGATGGCATACGGCAACCTGCAGAATTTTCTTGACGAATATAACTGATATGCCAACTTCCATCCAGCAAAGTCCTCATTCTGACGCAGGGTTAATGCAGTTTCCCGGACTGTTCCGGTAATTCCGGAATTATCCCTTCGACGAAAAGCAGGATTCCGAAACATTTTCATCACATTATCCATGTCGCATACCTGTTCCTGTGCAGGATCCCGGTCGGTGTTTTTAAATCCGACTGAAGAATTTACCGCAAGCTTAACCGAAAGCAGATCCCAAAGTGTTCACGGGTGAGTACATATCACCGTCTGCTGCTGAACAGCAGTATTTACAGCAGAAGACCCGAAGCGGTTCCTGAGAACTCTCTTTCTCACGGTTCGCTGTTTCAGAACCCCTTCACAGAACTTTTCCTTTTTATCCAGCAAAAATATAACGAGGTAGCAAAATGAAATCAGAAGAATTCAAAAACGTAAAAAACGGTTACTTTATCCACGTTGTTGCAAAGCTCTGGCTGGAGCCCCATGATCCGGAGCAGAAATGCAGAAATACCTTTGACAGAATTTTTTCAGAACTGAAGAAGGATGCCGCTTCCGGAGTAACACTTGGAAAATTTACCCTTGCTTCAATTGAAAGCGACGAAGAGCAGAATGAGAATGCAATAATGACAAACACCAGTCGCGAGTATCCCGGACTGTATACGATGCGATTTAGTTTCATCTACATTTTTAAGGGAGACGGGATAATGGAGG
>CADBNP010000125.1 GCA_902796095.1 uncultured Aeromonadales bacterium
AGTTACGGAGAAAATAATTATGCTCCGCAGCATCGTATGATGATTTTCTGGGATCATGGTGCAGGTCCTACCGGAGGCGTGGCTTATGATGAAAATTTCGATGATGATTTTCTTTCTCTGTCGGAGATAGATCATGCTTTTGGAAGAGTATTCGGCAAAAATTACAAGCCTTTTGAAATTATCGGATTTGATGCGTGTCTGATGGCTTCGCTGAGCAGTGGCTATTTTATGACCAAGTGGGCACATGCCATGATCGCATCGGAGGAGACAGAGCCGGCTACGGGCTGGGATTATACTCCATGGATGAAAGCTCTGGAAAAAAAGCCGAACATGAGCATAAAAGAGCTTGGAAAACTTATAGTTGATACCTATCTTGAGTCATGCGACAGAGAGGGTGTTACTCTTTCCATGGTATCTCTTGACGAAGCAGCAAATATGGTGCTTGCCTATAACGAACTGGGAATGAAGCTGCTTAAATCTTTTTCGTCAAATACTAAAATTCTTACTGAGCTGGATCGAGCCTCTAAAAAGAGTCAGACTTACGGTTCTGTTGATCGTAAGAATCGCAGATTTTCTGATGTCATAGATTTGAAGTTGTATACTAATGCTTTGTCTCATCTTGCACCAAACGAGGTTAAAAAGGTCAATGATGCGTTAGGCAGATATGTAATTTATAACGGAGTGGGCAAGTATATAAAGGGTAACGGTGTTTCAGTTAATTATCCTGTCGGAAAGCTTGTTGAAAAATATAACGCTGCTTATCAGTACGCACTGCCTACTCCTTTTGGCATACTGTACGGTTTTCAGACGAGAGCTCTGGATGAGAAGCGGCTTAGGAGTTTTGCTGCTACTGTAGATAAGGTTAACGACTACATGGAATGGGTCAGGGGATTCAGTAAATTTCCTGGTTACCTTGATAATTACGGCAAGCCTACATCCACTCAGCCATCGGGAGGCAGCGAACCAGGTTCCTTCCAGAGTCATCATCTGATTGCAAGCAACATAGGAGACGGCGGCCTTATCGCTATGGCTCAGGCTAACCAGACTAATGCGAATGAGCAGCAGAGCGACATTAAGAAACTGGAAGATTTGAAGATAACAGTAGCCAAAAACGGAGATTCTTTCGTTGTTGTTCCAGAGAATCTTATTGATACAATAAGTTCTGTTGAAATGGAGTTTTCCCTTGTTTTTCTGCCTGGAAAGGATTTTGAAAAAGGACTGATTGTTGATCTTGGTACTGATGCTCTCTGGACTGCAGACTGGGACAAGGGTAAATTTACAGATACGGTCAAGGGTGAGTGGCCGGCTCTTGACGGTCATGAGCTTCCAATCCGTATTACCGGTAATTCTGACGACTACATTACTTATGACTGTGATGTTAAAGTGAATGGTATCCCGCATAACATGAGTATTGTATACAACAATGAAACAGGCAAATATTCGATTACCGGTATACAGAGAATCAACAGTAACGGAGTTCCGGATCGTACCGGTCGAGCACTTAAGAACGGAGATGAAATAACTACCGTGTTCTATGCTGAAACACTGCTTGATGATGACGAGAAAGCTCCGCTGGATCTTGAAACATTTAAATACAAGAGTGACATGACCATAGAGGATGTGGAACTTGGAGAATCAAAGCTTGTGTATTATTTTGTATTCAAGGATTCATACGGTAATGAAGCTTCATCTGAAATGGTTGTTGCCGAGATTAACGATGAAGGTAATATGGAAGTGCAGACCTTCAGTGATTTTCTTGATGAGTATAAGGATTCTCTTTCCGGATCAGATGAAGACGAGGACGAGGATGATGAGGAATCTGATGATGAAGTCAGTGCCTGAAGCGCCTGTTCTCTAACAAAAGCAGTCTGAATCAGTCTGCAGAAATGTAAATACCGGATCCTCTTTCACCTTTTCCGCGGATCCGGTATTTTGTTTTTTGTGACATCACTGTTAAAAAGTTCAGTATTAAGCCTTCCAGTCGTCGGTAAACTCGATGTTGCCGTCAGTGTAGGACCATGTGATCTTGGAGTAGGTGAAGCTTACTGATTCCATATCGTGGTAAGGTTTGTTCTCCGGCAGGAATGTAGTCGGTGTGTTCTCTTTCATGGAGACGATAATTGCATCCTCAAGAGTGATCTTGTAGTACATTTCTTCCTCTCCGGTGTCCTTGATGCGGTAGAAGGTGAGCTCCACTGTTACTCCCTCTCCCTTGCAGCAGGCTGCAAACAGTTTAGGTGATGCAACATCTTTTGCTTTCAGTGCTGTAAGCGGATGGTGGATCCTCTGTCCGGTAGGCAGACCGGTATGCACATCTCTTGGGATTTCAACCTCATGATCCATTCCGTATACCAGAATCTTGTCTTTCTTGTCACCGCCCTGATCGCATGAGCCCTTGATTTCTCCCTGGTTCTTGCCTGTGACTTTCATGTACATTGTTAATGCCATAATGAATACCTCCAATCTGGGTTCGTTTAAGTTCTGATAATCTTTAATTCCGTTCTGCTGTCCGTTCGGACTTTTCACCGGAACTTTCAAATCTTATCATCTTCTGTAGGGATAACTGACGGAAGAACAGGAGGTTACAGGATGGCAGATGAAATAGTGAATTTTGCATGCTTTGGAGGAAAGATCTTTGCAAGACGGCAATTCAGAAAAAATAAAGGAGAGTAAGAACTCTCCCTTATAAATTTGACTGTTTCTGCTCCGGCGGATTATTCTGCCGGGAGCAGAGAGCCATATCACTGGTAATTGTTAGGCTCTACAGGTTCCTTGATCCATAAAACAATCAGAATAATGATACCGATAAGAGGGATCAGTCCAACCAGCTGAATCCAGCCGGTCTTGTTTATGTCATGCAGTCTTCTGCAACCAGCCGCGAGAGAAGGAATAAGAAGAGCAAGGCATGCAATTAACGATAAAATACTGCCTGCATCACCTATTGCCTGGGCGACAATATTTACAACTGAATTGATAACGAAGCATGCAAGATAGAACCACCAGAATTCTGATCTTGATGCTCTGCCGTTAAAATTAGCGTATTTTTTAACCAAACATGTCGTTACAGCAGTTTTGAAATCCATTTTTTTGTTCCTTTCTTAAATATTTACATAGAAGTAGAAGTTCACCGTTGAACAATCACAGAATAATCAAAGTTACCTGATGTAAAAATGAAAGTTATGCGATGAAACGTGTCCTTTTATATATAATCCGCACAATCTTACTTATTCTTATAATGAATAGTAAAGTTCAAATTCAAGAGGGTGCGGAGCCATCCTGATTCTGGTTACATCCTGCATCTTCAGCTCAATATATGAACTGATGAAATCCTCTGAGAACACCCCGCCTTTTGTGAGGAACTCGTGATCATCTCTGAGAGAATTCAGCGCCTCTTCAAGTGAGCCGCATACCTGCGGTACATTTGCAGCCTCCTCAGGTGGCAGATCATAAAGATTCTTATCAAGAGCCTCGCCAGGATTAATCTTGTTCTGTATACCGTCAAGACCGGCCATCAGCATGGCAGAGAATGCCAGATACGGATTAGCCATGCAGTCTGGGAATCTTACCTCGACTCTGGTAGCCTTCGGTGAAGATACCGCAGGTATACGTATTGAGGCGGAGCGGTTTGATGCCGAGTAGGCAAGCATTACCGGAGCTTCGAATCCAGGAACAAGTCGCTTGTAGGAATTGGTTGAAGGATTTGTAAAAGCATTAAGAGCCTTGGCATGCTTGATTATTCCGCCGATGTAGTAGATGGCAATCTGCGAAAGTCCGCCGTAGCCGTCGCCGGCAAAAAGATTTTTTCCGTTCTTCCCCAGGGACTGGTTGCAGTGCATACCCGAACCGTTGTCTCCAAAAATTGGTTTCGGCATGAAGGTTGCTGTTTTATTGTGCTCATTGCAGACATTAGTGATGACATACTTGAGTTCCTGCAGTTCATCGGCCTTTTTTGTCAGAGTGTTGAATCTTGTTGCGATTTCATTCTGTCCGCCGGTGGCAACCTCGTGGTGGTGAGCCTCGACCACCATCCCTATTTTTTCCAGTTCAATGCAGATGGCGGAGCGGAGATCCTGTGACGGATCTACCGGCGGAACGGGGAAATAACCTCCCTTGACAAAAGTTCTGTGCCCCAGGTTTCCCTGCTTGTATTCAGTTCCGGAGTTCCACGCACCCTCTTCGGAATCAAGTTTGTAGAAGCATCCGTTCATTTCGCTTGAAAAACGGACATCGTCAAATACAAAGAATTCAGGCTCAGGTCCGAATATTACATTGTCTGCAATTCCGGTGGATTTTAAGTATTCTTCAGCTCGTTTTGCTATAGATCTGGGATCGCGATCGTAACCGGACATTGTTTTTGGTTCAAGAATGTCGCAGCGGATAAATATGGTCGGATCCAGATAGAACGGATCTTCATGCCAGGAGGTTATATCCGGCATGAGCAGCATGTCAGATTTGTTTATTCCCTTCCAGCCTGCAATCGATGAACCGTCAAACATTTTGCCGTCTTCGAAGAAATCTTCGTTAATCTGGCTAACTGGCAGGGTAATATGATGTTCCTTTCCTTTGGTGTCTGTAAAACGCAGATCCAGGAACTTTATATCCTTATCCTTTATTGTCTGCAAAAGCTCCTGTACCGAATCGTCAGCTTCTAGCATGGTAAGTATCCTCCGGATTTGTTATAGGATTTTTTTTGTGGTGTCCACTCTGCCGTTCTTACAGGGCAAAAGTGTAAATAATTTCACCGTACCTGTTTTTGGACGGGCCTTGTAAAAACAGTTAACATACTGTAATTCTATACCTTTATCACATTTTTTGCCATAAATTACAACAGTCAGATAACTGCTTTGCCGGAATTATTCCGTACTGCTGGTTTCGATTGCTTTTTCTACCGAACTTCAGACTGATAATGAGGCTCTTCTCAACAATCTTTGTTTGTTTTCAGGTATGATTTCTCTCGGTTCGGCGGCATCTGATTTGATGTCTCCGTCATTTGGATTTTGGGGCTTTGATTCTGTCGGTGCCGTACAAGTATCATTAATGATTTGCTATGAAGATCACACAATTAAGAGTAAAATACACACAATTTTGATTGATCATGCAGAGAATGGTCTGATTTGTTGGTAATAGACTACACGTCGAACAGAGGATTTTATGTTAGATAAGCTTCGTAATATTGCGATAATAGCTCATGTTGACCATGGTAAAACTACACTGGTTGACAAACTTTTAAAGCAGTCTGGAACTCTTGATCGCGCCAATGCCGATCAGGAAAGAGTTATGGATTCAAACGATATTGAAAAAGAGCGCGGTATTACAATTCTGGCAAAGAATACAGCTATCAACTGGAATGGCTACCGTATCAACATTGTGGATACTCCGGGTCATGCTGATTTCGGCGGAGAGGTTGAACGTGTCATGTCCATGGTTGATTCCGTTCTTCTGCTTGTGGACGCTGTTGACGGACCTATGCCTCAGACTCGTTTTGTTACTCAGAAAGCCTTTGCTGCTGGACTTAAGCCGATAGTTGTTATCAACAAGATTGACCGCCCTGGTGCAAGACCTGACTGGGTTATAGATCAGGTTTTCGATCTGTTTGACAATCTTGGTGCCAGTGATGAACAGCTTGATTTTCCGATTATTTATGCTTCAGCTCTTAATGGTACAGCCACACTGGATCTTAATGAACCGAAGGAGGACATGACAGATCTGTTCCAGTCCATTATTGACTGCGTGTCTCCTCCTAAGGCGGATCCGGAGGGTTCGTTTCAGATGCAGATTTCCCAGCTTGACTACTCTTCATATGTGGGAGTCATTGGTGTCGGTCGCATTATGCGTGGAACAGCCAGAACAAATATGCCGGTGACTGTTGTCGGAGTGGACGGATCTACCAGGACAGGCCGAATCGGTCAGATTCTGGGATATCTCGGACTGCAGAGAAATGAGGTTGCAACTGCGGATGCCGGTGACATTGTGGCAATAACCGGTCTTGGTGAATTGAAGATTTCAGATACGGTTTGCTCTTCCGACTGTGTTGAGGCACTGCCGCCGCTCACTGTTGACGAACCTACGGTGTCCATGACCTTCCAGGTGAATACTTCTCCGTTTGCGGGCCGGGAGGGTAAGTTTGTAACATCCAGAAATATTCTTGAAAGACTTCAGGAGGAACTGAAGCACAATGTGGCTCTCCGTGTTGAGATGACGGAAGATACAGACAAGTTCAAGGTGTCGGGAAGAGGTGAACTTCATCTCAGTGTGCTTATTGAAAGCATGCGCCGTGAAGGCTACGAACTTGCGGTTTCACGTCCGGAGGTTATTCTCAAGGAAATCGACGGCAAGAAGATGGAGCCTATCGAGAATCTTACTGTTGATGTGGATGAAGCCAGCCAGGGTGCTGTCATGCAGGCTCTTGGTGAAAGAAAGGCGGAGCTTGTCGATATGGTTCCTGACGGAAAGGGCAGAGTCCGTATAGACTATAAAATTCCATCCAGAGGCCTTATCGGTTTTCAGAGTGAATTCATGACGATGACTTCAGGCATGGGGCTGATTTATCATACCTTTGACAGCTACGGAGAATACCGCGGAGGTGATATCGGCTGCCGCAAGAACGGTGTTATGATTTCCAATGCAACAGGCAAGGCACTTGGTTATGCACTGTGGTATCTGCAGGATCGCGGATATCTGTTCATTGGTCATGCCGCAGAGGTTTACGAGGGACAGATTATCGGCGTTCACAACCGGGACAACGATCTTACTGTCAACTGTCTCAAGGGTAAGAAACTTACCAATGTGAGAGCATCCGGTACAGACGAGGCTATTGTCCTGGTCCCTCCTGTTATTTTATCTCTGGAGCAGGCTCTGGAATTCATTAATGATGATGAACTGGTTGAGGTTACTCCGCAGTCCATTCGCCTCAGAAAGAAGCATCTGACCGAGATTGATCGAATCAGAGCATTCCGCGGAGCACAGGGGCACAATCCGTCATCGCTGGAAATGAAGTCCTGATCCATGTGATAATTTTTTCTTTTCAGAGAATGATTTTAATTTTTAGTCAGAGTCCCTTATGGCTCTGATTTTTGTTTTTTTGTCTCTGTTCCTGGTGAAAAATGGCTGCAGGAAAAATACGCAGGTTTGCCATACGGCGGATTATAAGGCGGTTTTTGAAGAAGGAAATAGTCCCGGGAAGAATTCTTGTTCTGGCTGCTTTTCTCGGGATCCTGACGGGACTGGTATGTGTGGTATTTCAGATAATTCCGGATTTGATTGCGATCTTCAGAATGGAGTGGTTCAGCCATACAGAAGAATCAGCTGCGGATTATCTGATAATCTTTGTCACATCTGGATGTCTTGCCCTGTTTGCTCTGTTTCTGACCTTCAGATTTGCACCGGAGGCCGGCGGTTCCGGAATTCCTGAAATTGAAGGTGCTCTTGATCATCGCCGTCCTGTGAGATGGTGGAGGGTGCTGCCGGTAAAACTTGTTGGAGGTATTGCCTCGCTTGGTTCCGGCATGATCCTTGGTCGTGAGGGACCTTCGATTCAGATTGGCGGCAATCTGGGAAAAATGGTGGCGGATCTTGCTCTTCTCCCACGATTTCATTCAATGGCACTTCTTGCTGCAGGCGGAGCCGCGGGACTTGCTGCAGCATTTAATGCTCCTCTTGCAGGTATTCTTTTCGTTCTGGAGGAGTTAAGACCTCAGTTTCGTTACAGTTTCCTTTCCGTAAATATTGTTGCTGTGACTGTTGTTACGGCAACAGTTACCCGTCGCTGTATTCTGGACAGTTCACCTGTTTTTTCGGATCTTCCTGTTTTCTCAACTCCTGATGTTTCTTCATATATCTGGTTTGCTGTACTTGGTCTTCTGGCCGGTGTTGTCGGAGTGTTCTTTAACAGATGTGTCGGAGCATTTCAGGATCTGTACCTGAAACTTCACGGCGGTCGTCTGGCGAAGGCTCTGCTGCTGATTTTTCCGGTGGCCGGATGCTTCGGTATCATATCCGTTGCAGCACCTGAAGCGGCGGGATCAGGTATGATGTACATTTCCGGATGGATCAACGGTGATAAAGGGATCCTGCTTCTTCTTGTTCTTCTTGCGGTGAGAATACTCGGCATAATGCTGTGCTTCTGCAGCGGAATACCTGGAGGCATTTTTGCACCAAGTCTGGCTGTTGGTACTCTGCTGGGATCTCTTCTGGGAACTGTTCTGACAGCTCTTGATCTGCCGTTTGTTCCTGAATCGGGAATTCTTGCCATTACCGGCATGTGTGCCATTTTTGCGGCTTCAGTAAGAGCACCTGTTACCGGAATAGTTCTTGCCACTGAGATGACGAACAATTTTCAGTTCCTTCTTCCGATGATGATTACTACTCTGACAGCAACACTTCTGGCTCAGAAGCTGGGTGGAATTCCTATTTATACTCAGATTTTAAACCGTACTCTGAGGTTGTCAGCAAAGAAAGAGGATTTTAATAAGAACTCCATTTCCAGATGAATTCTGCGTTTCTCCTGTTCTGTCGCTGATTTTTTTTCTTTAATTTGTGAATTTTTAAGAATTTTAGAATTGTAACTCCCCGTTTTTGTGATGAAACGTGCTGACTGCTGATACAATACAATTGTTCTTTGTGTGCAGTTTTCACGAGTTTCTGCGAATAACGAATATTAGAAGTTAAATTTGAGATATCGGAATATTCTATGAGTGTTAAAAATAAGCTGTTTTCAATTCCTTACCTTGGACGTTTTCTGCTGTTTAACAGGACTCTGGCTCTGCGTTATATTCACGATCGCATCACGGTGGAGGCCAGTCATCTGGCGTATGTGACAATTCTGTCCCTGGTGCCTCTGGTTACGGTTTTGTTTTCCATGCTGTCAACACTGCCTGTCTTTGAGTCAACCAAGGCTCAGATCAAGGAACTTATATTCAGCAATTTCGTACCTGTTTCCGGAGATATCCTGGAGAAGAATCTGGAAATCTTTACCCAGAATGCCTCCAATACCACCATCATCGGAGCCATTGTTCTTCTGATAGTGTCAATGATGCTGATCCAGTCCATAGACAGCTCCATCAATCACATCTGGAACTGCAAGGCGAAGCGCCCGATTGTAACGACTGTATCGGTATATTGGATGGTGATCACCCTGGGACCGATTCTGATAGGCAGCAGTCTTGCTCTTACATCAGTGGCTGTTTCCTACAAGCTTGACGACGGATTCGGTATCATTCCTTTTCTTCAGCGCAATGTGATTAAGGTCCTTCCGGTCCTGTTTTCATTTATTGCTCTGTTTCTCATGTATTCGGTTGTTCCAAACCGCAAGGTTCGCATACTGTATGCTGCGGTCGGCGCTCTCTTTGCCGCTGTTTTTCTGGAACTTGGCAAGAGACTGTTTTCCCTCTATATCATATATTTTCCGTCATATCAGAACATATACGGCGCCATTGCCGTAGTGCCGATCCTTCTGGTCTGGATTTATGTCAGCTGGCTGATAGTCTTTTTTGGCGTAGAGATACAGGCAACTTTGCAGGACATGTATGATCTCAAACGGAAGGAAATAGATTTGTATAACCGTAACGGAACTGTTCTGACCGGAGATCAGGAGGAAAAAATTCTGTCAGAGACTATTGAGGGAACCCGTTCCCTGCAGGAAACCGGAGACAGATCGTGCGACGGTTCCCTGAATGAGAATGAGGATCCGAAAAACTGAGAACTCCTGCTTTTTATGAATTCTATTCAGGCGTTTTATCCCTGCCTTCAATTTTGAAACTGTCACCTGAGGCAGGGGTATCATGCAGGGATGCCGAGAAGCTGTAAAGCCTGCTGAGAGCGTCAATTGTCCCGTCGATCCGGTAAATATTCTTCTCTTTTTTAAGCCTGAACTGTGCAGCCTGGACTATAAGATTTTTGGCGGAACTCAGACTCTGGATCCAGTTTGTTTTTATCTTTGATCCTTCTGCGTTTTTCATCTGCTCGGGATCGAAATTGCTGATGAAAACGTCCCGAAGTTCCAGTTTTCCGTCATATTCATACAGCATTTCGCTGCTGTCGTTCAGTCTGATTCCGGTAAGCACGAAATCAAAGTCCGATCTGCCTACGGTCTGATGTCCTTTAAGCCAGGTGTTCAGATAGTCAAAACCCACATCCTTTCCTGTAACATGAATTTTCATTTCATTACTGACGGTATTCACGCTGCCGGATGCAGTTACTGTTCCCCGGTTGATTATGGCTGAGGCAGAGTCGACAATTATCTGACCCTGGGTGTCTACATTCATGTTTGATAAAAGATCGGCTATTTCAAAATTGGTGAAACTCAGTTCGTCGGCGGAAATGTCAATGTGGGATGATCTGCTCTGCGACCTGAATTTACCGTTTCTGTAGACCACGTTATTCAGGAACAGATTACCGTTCTTTACCAGAACCGGATTGTATTCGTTTGCAGAATCGTAGTAAAAATCCTGAATGTTTACAACTCTGAAATTGACCTGGGTGAACGGGATCATGCCTATAAGACGCATTTCCTCGGAAAAGTCCGTATCCAGGAGTCTCAGGTCCTTTATCGTCAGCTCATGAACGTCTATGACATCTGATTTCAGATTATACTTGATATAGGTTTCTATGCTGCCGGAACTGTAATTTCCGGAAAAGAGAATATGGGATACTGGATTGCTGAGGGGCTGACTCACGGCAAAGAATGAATTTTCTATCTGCAGATCCCTGAAATTCATCTGCCGGAATTTGCCGCTTACGCTTATATGCTTAAACATACTGTCTCTGAAGGACATGTCGTTTATTGTCAAATCCATATTGCGTATGGAAAGCATAAGATCCTGCAGTTCAAGGGAGCAGTCGGTTATCTGGGCATCGTAAATGTCGAACTGCCAGCCGGAAAGATTCTGAAGGGATTCAAAATCTGATATTGTTTCGATTTTATTCAGATCAAGTTTCTTTATGATGACTGAACTGGTGTACGGATGTATTTCTATCTGACTGTTGACAGTACCGTCCTTGAAATTCGCTCTGAACTCGTCAATTGTTATTTTCTCGTCAGTGTAGTGAAAGGTTGTGTTGAAACTGTGAAGAATTAAATCGTTATATTTGACACGGTTGGCAAACATATTTACGAAGTAGTTTTTAGGTATGTTCAGTTTATGGTTGCGGACAATATCAAGATTGCTCAGCTCCATAATACTGTCGTCTATGCTCCAGTCATTCCCTTTTGCAGTGAAATCCTTGAGGTGCAGATCCTTAATTGTTATGTTGCGGAACAGATCCCCCTTGCCTGACGGGAGCGGAAGGCGATCAACGTTTACACGGGCATTGATTATCTCGATGTCACGGATTTCAAGTTCACGTTTAATAATTTTCTTGCTGTCGAATTCAACGTAGATCTGGTCAGCCTCAATACTGTCCTCAACCTTTATATGCTTTAACAGGATCCTGTCCGGATAAAGAGGATTGTAATTGACATTTTCAATGCTGACAGTATAGCCGGTCTGTTCCTTGATCAGTTTTACCAGGGGCTCAATGATGTAATTGCTGCGAAGATACAGATAGGAGCAGGCGATAGTTATAAGAGCCAGTAACCCGAGGATTATAAATATCCTGGAGACAGTTCTCATTCTGTTTTCCTTATTTTTTGATTAGGCGTTGGTAAAAGCTGAATTGGCTTTAGTCCATCTTTCAATTAGTTTTTTTGCTGCGGCAGGGTTGTTATCTGTGATTTTTTTTGCCAGATCGTTTGCCTGGGATATGATGTCCTGATCTTTGAGAAAATCAGCTATCTTCATTCCTGCAACTCCGGTCTGCTTTGTTCCGAGATATTCACCCGGTCCCCTGATTTCCAGATCCTTTTCCGCAATGCGGAGTCCGTCGCTGTTATTGCACAGAAAACTGAGACGTTCTGTTGCGGCTGATGAGAGATCTGTGGTGCTGTAGAGCATACAGAATGACTGTTTCTGCCCGCGTCCTACACGTCCTCTCAGCTGATGAAGCTGGGCAAGACCGAGTCGCTGGGGATCTTCGATAACGATTATATTCGCATTAGGAACATCAACTCCCACCTCGATAACAGTGGTTGCCACCAGCATATCAAGTCGACCTTCCTTAAAATCATCCATAACCTGCTGTTTTTCATCACCCGGCATTCTGCCATGGACAAGTCCTATCTTCAAATCAGGCAGACTCTGCTTCAGCCTGGCAAATTCATCCTCTGCGGCTGCACAGTCCAGCACTTCCGATTCTTCGATCAGAGGACAGACCCAGTAGATCTGCCATCTCTGGTTTAGGCATACATCATTGATTCTGCCAAGTAATTTGTTGCGGGATGTACTGCCTATCAGTTTTGTTGTAATAGGCTTCCTGCCCGGAGGAAGTTCATCTATGGTTGATACATTAAGATCGGCATAGCTGGTCATGGCCAGAGTTCTCGGTATAGGCGTTGCGGTCATCACAAGCTGATGAGGGAGTCTGTTTCCCTGCTGTCCCTTGTTGAGCAGCTTCAGCCGCTGCTCAACACCAAATCTGTGCTGCTCATCGATTATTACATAGGCCAGATTTCTGAATTCTACATTTTCCTGGAAGAGTGCATGGGTTCCGATTACGATCTGAGCTTCCCCGCTTGCTATTTTTTCCAGAGTCAGTTTCTTTTCCTTTGCCTTCAGTCTTCCGTTAAGCAGTACCGTCGTTATGCCGAGCGGTGAAAGCAGATCTGTAAATTTGGCGTAATGCTGACTTGCCAGTATTTCAGTCGGTGCCATTATGGCTGTCTGGTATCCGCTTTCAATTGCGTTGAGTGTACTCATGGCAGCTACCAGCGTTTTACCGGAGCCGACGTCTCCCTGAAGAAGTCTCAGCATTGGAATATCTGCGTTCATGTCGGCATCTATTTCAGCGGTGACTCTCAGCTGAGCTCCGGTTGGTCTGAATTTCAGTGAATCAAGCATGCGCTTTCGTAAAATACCGCTGTTCTTTACGGGATAGGATCCGTAACTGCCGTTTACTGATCGTGATATGTATACGGCTGCGGTGTTGGCTGTCAGCTCCTCAAGGGCTATGCGGCGGTGGTAAGGGTTTGACGGTTCATTTACCTGAGTCGGATCCTGATCCTTCGGTACTCTGTGCATATACTTCAGTGCTTCAAGCAGAGTAATGCCGCCTGTTGCTTCAGCAGGCAGCAGTTCCTCCATTCCTTCCTTTTCTGCGGCTTTCAGTGCTGAATCCATAAGCTGGGATATTTTTTCTGATTTTATACCCTTTGTTACGGGATAGATCGGTGTATGGAATTTGGGCAGACTGATATCGCTCATGGAAGAGGCTATCCAGTGAAGAGGATGACTCATACTGCATCCGAACATATTACGCTCAACAATGCCGAAGCATGCAATCACCTTACCCTTTTCAAATTCTCTGGTCTGGTTTGGGTAAAGATGCCAGAAGCTGACCTTCAGTATTGTACCCTCACTGTCGGCTACCGTACATTCCAGCATTGGACCGATGCGTGTATCTTTATTCTGAACCGCTATGATCCTTCCTGCAACCATGACGGATTCACCGGGTTCTGCAGCGGAAACCGGTACGATGACTGTATGATTCTCATAGCGTAGAGGCTTGTAGTAAAGAAGATCTTCTATTGTGTCAAGGGAGAGAAGACTCAGCTTCTCTGCCATTTTCTTTCCGACGCCGGGAATGGTAGTCAGGGGATCCTTCAGCATTTTTAAATGATTCTTTTAACAAACAGATGAATTTTGAGTCTGAATATTTTTTTCAGATAGGTCTGGATGCGTTCAGGAAAATCTTCGAATCTTTCAATATTCGTCCAGTGGGTGATGCGAGATGTATTACTTAGTATGTAATCAAGTTCGCTGGAGAAGTCATCCTTCAGCAGATGTTCCGGATCCTGAATAAGAACCGCATTTTCAAAATCAAGTCTCCATGCCCGCGGATTCAGATTATTTCCGGTAATAAGATAGTAATCATCGTCAACGTAGATACCTTTTACATGGTAGGTGTTTGTTCCGTCTTTCCACATCATGATGTTCAGCTGACCGGAGTCAACGTAGTTCTGATGTTTGCGGCAGAAGTCTCTGACAAATCCCTCGTACAGATACGGCACGGCTCCAACACGGTTAAAAGGCTGATCTTCCGGAATATAGAAATCATTAGCCACCTTGTCACCGATTACAAGATTAACTTCTATTCCACGCTTCAGCAGTTTTTTTATTCCGCGCTGGATATTGGAAGGCATATTAAAGTACGGAGTGCAGATTGTTATTTTCTTCTTTGCTGTCTGTATAAGGGAGAGAATAGTCCGGTTCAGCCGGTTTTTGCCGTTGCCCAGTCCGCAGAGCGGAGTCATGGAAATACATCCCTGCGCTCTGGTCTCTGAATCTATGCCGTAGCATGAGTTCTTGAGATGCTTTTTCAGGGAGTTTATCTGATCCGAAATATCATTGGCTGAGGGAATTTTTTCCTGCGTCAGATCCTGAACAGCCGGCGAATTAATCAGATATCTGATAAGAAATGAAACCATGGAATCCGCAAGGGGTTCATATGTGATTTTCTCATAGCGATCGAGTCTGTATTTGCCGTCGTAGTCCAGATAAACGTTATTGATGCTGGCACCGGAATAAAGAACGGTATTGTCAAAAACAAATCCTTTGAGATGAAGAACTCCGAACATTTCCTTTGTTTTGACCGGCACGCCATGAAAACTGACATTGGCTGAAGGATAACGCAGAGAATATTCTCTGTACATTATATTGTTCCCGCACTGGACCCCCTTTCCGATGAGACCGCGCTGGGCACGGTGGAAGTCAACCAGAATATGTACTCTGAGAGACGGACATTCCCCGGCACGTCTGTATATTGCATCAAGAATTTCGCGTCCAGCCTCATCATCCTGCAGATAGAGAGCTGTAATATAGATCCTGCTGCTTGATGTTTCTATTAACCTTTTGATTTCTTCCCGGAATCTTTCCGGTGTTTCCAAAACTGAAACTGAGGATGCCGGAACAGACATCACAGGCAGTCTGTCGATTGTGTTTTTGCTTCCACGGTATATGCTGAACATCTGTACTCCCGTTGTTTCACAAAGTCTGATGTTATCACAAAATCTGATTGTGACAAATTCGAGTCAGAGTTCGGAACCTGTTTTTTGAACTCCTGACTCAATTTGCTTGGTGGCTCCGATAAGCCAGCCGATTTCCTGATCTGTCAGATAAGGCTTGATAGTGTCCCTTACTCTCTGATGATAGTCATTAAGCCACTCAATTTCAGTTCCTTCGAGCAACTCCTGATTGATGAGTCTTATATCAAAAGGAACAAGGGTCAGAACTTCGAAACATAGCATGGAAGTCAGTTTTGGATGATTCATAACCAGCAGTTCGTTTTCGCAGCGTATTCCGTATTCACCTTCCTTATAGTAGCCGGGTTCATCTGTCACTATCATGTTCGGAACCAGTTTCGCATCATCATGACTGCTCTTGCTTGAAATACGGTGCGGTCCTTCGTGAACGCTCAGACAGTGACCGACACCGTGTCCGGTACCGTGCTGGTAGTCAAGACCGACATCCCACAGCTGCTTGCGTGCAAGAATGTCAAGCTGATAGCCGTAGGTTCCTTTAGGAAAGACAGCTCTGGCAAGAGCTATGTTTCCTTTGAGTACCCTGGTGAAATTGTTTTTCATTTCTTCAGTCGGTGTACCGACGCATACTGTTCTTGTAATGTCGGTTGTTCCGTCGAAATAGTGTCCTCCGGAGTCGATGAGATACATGGCATCTTCACCGAGTCTGCGTGGCTGTTCCTCGTTTTCGTGATTATAATGGCACATTGCAGCATTCGGCCCGAGTGCTGAAATGGTAGCGAAACTCGGCTCTATGTAATATTCCTGATCCTGTCTGTATTTTTCTGCCTGCCTGGCCAGGGTTGCCTCTGTTTCCTCTGATTTTGTTTCGCTGCGGCGATCCAGCCATGCCAGGAAACGGCACATTGCCACACCGTCCTTGACATGGGCTGAACGGAAACCGTTTACTTCGGTGCTGGTTTTGATGGCTCTTGGCAGTTCGCACGGATCCTTGATGTTTTCCACCTGAACACCCGCTTTTTTCATAATAAGAACAGTGTGGGCGTTGGTGTTTGTGAAGTCGGCTCCTATTTTCAGATGATCCTCTCCGAGTCGGTTAAGAGTTTCGTCAAGACGTCTGAAATCAAAGATGGATACATCATCGCCGCACTGTTCGGCAAATTTCGTCTCCACCAGTTTTTCACTGTCGATGAATATATCCGATGACTGATTGCTGTAGATGATGGCGAAACTTCTGACTATTGGCAGGTATGGGATATCGTGACCTCTTATGTTCAGCAGCCAGTTTACAGATTCACAGTCGGAAATAAAAACTGCATCAAGACCGGCATCATTGATTTTTATTGATATCAGTTCACGTTTCTTGGCACTTGTCATACCGATGAATGATTCCGGAAATATTATTACCTGCTGTTTTTCTTCTGTCGGTCTGTTTCGCCATATCTGATCAATCAGATTTTTTTTGGTGGCTACCAGCCTGATTTGATTCTTCTGGAGAATTTCAGATGCTTCAAGATACCATTTGTATGAGTGCGTAAAGGAATCAAACGCAACTGTACTTCCCGGTTTTAAGTTTGCGGCAAGGTGGTGAATAACGGTCATGGTCCCCCGCTGACTGTCGATATCCAGTACGTTTACACTGTCAGCCACCTGTTTTTTTGCCTGAATCGAGTATCTGCCGTCTATGAACAAATCGATGTTGAAGGAATTGACCGGAGCTTTATAGATGGCACACACACCGGCAGATCCTGTAAATCCTGTTATAAAGGCCAGCCGCTGGGATGATGGGGGAATGTACTCTCCAAGAAATTCATCATCGTGGGAAACAATGAGAGCATCATATTCCGCACTGTTCATTAAAGTACGGATCTCAGTAATATTTTTTTCGTAGAGATCTACGTTGAACATGATATTGTCCTTGAATTTGTTAGGAATGCACGCCAGAACGGAGACATCAGCACTGTTTATTCAGCTTCCTTTGGTGTATATGGCTCGTCACAGGCTGAACATTTTATTTCAAAACTGTCATGATTGTCATTATCTGATACTATCTCAACTGTTCCTGCTTCAATGGTGCTTTTTATGGTGTCTGCTGAACTATGGCTGTCGACGCTCTGTGCATTGCTGTCAAACATGCTGTCTGAAGAGTCTATTTCTGAAGATGTGCTGTCAGGTTTGGCATTGAGGGATATTACCTGATACATTTTGCCGCCGGCATCTGAGTAGATATTCGGGGTTCCTGTTTCAAACAGTCTGAGCTCCGCCGTGAAAGGTTTGGAGTACAGGATCATAATCACAGCAACAATGAGAAGTTCAAGCAGCACCATGGTCCAGGTAACTGTCTGAATATACGGATATATTGACGGCACCATGAAATTTACGGCAATAACCACGCCGAAGAGAGGAGTGATAATCCTGTGGAGCAGACCGAATGTTTTCGAAAGTCTTTTGTGATTGTCGATCTGCAGGGATACCGGAAGTATGGCTATGGTGTAGGATATGGTGAGAAGGACTGCAGGAATTGCAAAATGGTGAACAAACTCTATTGAAGTCCATATCCGCAGAAGAACTATTACCAGCGTAATCAGGCACAGAACTATTCCTATCCAGTCGTAGGGAATTTTTCTGTTCCTGCAACTGTCGTGGATTTTGAGACAGAATATGCTGTTGACACAGTAGCATTCCACGGCAATTGCCGTAAAGACCAGCTGCAGGAAATTATCAGGATACTGTCCGGTTATGATTGCACTTATTGTGCTGAGTACACATATGATGAGCACAAGAATCATTCCGTAAACGAACAAACGTTTCAGTTTAAAATTCCTGTTGTTCAGAAAGGTTGATATCGTCATAGTGTCTCCTTCTTTTCTTCCCTGTTCAGTGGAAACGATATGGTAAAGCAAGCTCCATGCAGCGGCGGCTCGAGGTTGTGACATTCTATTTTACCATTTAACAATTGGGTAGTTAAATTATAGATAATATTGGCACCAAGACCGCTGCCGCCTCTTCCCCGTTTGGATGTAACAAACGGTTCATATATTTTGTTCAGAATCTCCGGACTGATGCCGTTGCCGTTATCCTGATAGCTGATGATCAGATGATCGTCAGCCGATGTTATGCTGATAAGAATTTTGCGGTTTGATTTATCTTCGTTCCAGGCATGGCTTGCACTGTTCATAATCAGATTGGTGTATATCTGGGTTAAGGCTCCCGGATATGAATATATATCAAGGTTCTCCTGACATTCGACACTGATATGCAGCTTTTCCTTTTTGACAACATTGGAAAGACTGATCAGAGTCTGCGAAAGGTTTTCCTTAACATTGAAACTGTAGCTGACATTTGAAGAACTGTCGACTGCAACCTGCTTGAAACTGCGTATGAGTTCAGAACTTCTTCTGAGATTTGAAGTCAGCAGATCATCTGATTCCACAATTATGTCAATGATATCCTGCAGTGCCTCCCGATCTATCTCCGGCTCTTTTATAAGCTTCTGTATCTTTTTGATCTGCTCGGCAATGAGGGTGTATGCAGTTACGGAAATACCGAGAGGGGTATTGATTTCATGTGCAATTCCGGAAACAAGTGAACCGAGGGATGACATGGTCTCTGCCTCTATCAGCTGCTTCTGGGTTTCCTTCAGTTCCTGGTATGCCCGGGAAAGTTCCTCGTTGGTGGTTTTCAGTGTCTGTGTGCGCAGATCTATCTTTGTCTCAAGTTCGTTGTTAAGCTTTATAAGCTGTTCCTGTGTTTCTTTCAGCTGAGTAATATCATAGCCGAACGCTATATGATACTTGAGATTGTTTTCTTCATAGAAGGGAACGAAATTCCATTGCATATGAATGGAGCGACGCTGCGAATCCTTCATGATCAGGTCATTCAGTATAGTGTATGTGGATTCATGAATCTGAGCATCTGCTTCAGCTCTTTGTTTCTCATCCACAAAGGTCTCAAGCCATGGTTTGCCGATCACTTCAAATTCAAGAAGTCCTGTGATCATCGTTGTCGCAGAATTGATTGAAACTATTTTAAAATCAGAATCAAGACGGCAGATAATCATACTGCATGAATTCAGCAGAGTGTTTGAAAAATCACGCTGGTTTTTCAGAGATATTTTTTTCTGCTCGTTGGATTTGATTTCGTTGGATATGGTCTTTCTCATGGCGTTGATGGAATTTACCAGAATATCCAGTTCGTTTCTGAAAATATCGTCCTCTCTGTTGGGAAGATGGAGCGTCTTGTCAATATTGTCTACCGAGAAATCCTGAGTTTCGTCAACCAGGTATCTCAGGTGCTTTATGATAAGAGAGTGGACGAGGAGAAGAATTGTTGCCGACACTGATACGGTAATGAACAGATTCAGAGATACGATAAGAGTAATTTTTTTCTGAACATGTCGGGAAATGAAGTCCGGATCAGTAATAATTTCTATCTGTGCAATCTGGTTTACGCCGTCTGTATCAAAAATAGCCTTTGTTTTGACAATAGTTTTGTTAAATTCAAGATCAGGCTTTTCTCCGCGGATAATTTCCCTGTCCTCATCTTCGTCGTTGTAGATGAACAGTTCGAGGTATGCAATTGCAGGAAGATCGATCAGTTTGTCCATGATCCTGTTCAGACTTTCTGTGTCGTTGTTGATAATTCCTCTGCTAATGAAAAAAAGAAGCTGATTGTGGATGGAATCTATCTGAGAACTGACTTCCTCTTTGTAGTGTTCTGTTTCATGGTATACCTGCATATATGTTGTTATGCACGTAAGTATGAGTATTGAAAGAAATGTCAGAAACATCATCTGAACTGACAGTCTTTCATACAGACTTGATTTCAAATAATTTTTCGCTTTCTCCAGAAACATAAGCCATCTCATCAATTTTTTCTTTGTACAAACAGTCTGATTTTATTAAATGTGAAATATGAATTCTTGTTAACAGCTCAAATAATCGGCTATTCACAATGTGACGGATCGACAATTTCATATTATGGTGAGTAATGATCTAAAATAAAGTTATCTGTTCCGAACTTTATGAACGCCTCGCTGTTTTATGGGGGAAATAAGGCTGTACGGGGCAGGAATGAAGCTTCTGATCTGTTATTTTCAGCAGATTCAGTTGCCTTCTGTTATGTTTATATTTTGCCGGCTTTTTGAATGATTCAGCCGTGCAGCAATAGAGGTTTTTCATGAGTCTTGATAATAATTATCTTTTAAATATCAGCGGCCTGCCGGAATTTTCAAAAATAAAGCCGGAGGATGTGAAGGAGGCGGTTTTAACTCTCATAGATCAGAGTAAGAAATGTATTGAAAGCACACTGGATAAACTTGAACTGAGCGGTGAGTATACTTATGAAAATCTTGTGGTTCCCATAGAACGGGCCGATGACCGTCTGAACCTCGCCTGGTCACCGGTCAGTCATCTGAACAGTGTCATGAATACTGAGAAACTTCGGGCTGCTCATGATGAGTGTCTCCCGGCACTTTCTGAATACGGTGCATACGTGGGACAGAACAGAAGACTTTATGAAGCCTATAAGAAAATGATGAGCACTCCCGAATATGAAAAACTGACACGGGCTCAGAAGCGTGACGTGGAAAATACCATGCGTGATTTCAGACTTGCCGGTATTGCTCTGAGTCATGAGGATCAGACGGAGTATCTCAGACTGGTTACAAGACTGTCAGAACTCAGCTCGACTTTCAGCAATAACGTGCTCGATGCTGTGAACAGCTGGTTTTATCAGGTTACGGACGAAAAGGAACTCTCAGGTCTTCCTCAGTCTGCTCTTGCCCTGGCAAAGGAAAATGCAAGGCAGCGCCAGCTGGATGGATGGGTGTTTACACTGGATTTTCCTTCCTATCTTCCCGTTATGCAGTATGCAGATTCCTCTGAATTAAGAAGAATCTGCTACGAGGCTTATTCAACCCGGGCATCGGATCAGGGTCCTGATGCAGGTAAGTGGAACAATGGTCCGGTGCTGAGAGAAATTCTTGATTTGCGTTACCGTTTGGCAAAACTGCTGGGATTTGGCAACTATCCCGAGTATTCTCTTGCAGAAAAAATGGCGGATACACCTGAGCAGGTTATGAATTTTCTCATGGATCTGGCAAGAAGAACCAGAAAGCAGGGTGAAGAGGACGATCGGCGTCTCCGGGAGTTCGCAGAAAAAAATTACGGCTGCGGTGAATTAAAGGCCTGGGATCGCACTTACTTTTCGGAAAAACTTAAGCTCCATCTTTACAATTTTTCATCGGAGGAACTCAGAGTTTACTTCCCTCTGACAAAAGTTCTCAGAGGACTTTTTGAAACCTGTAACAGACTTTTCGGTATAACGATCCGTCCGCATGAGGGAGCTGTGGAACTGTATCACCGGGATGTTTCTTTCTATGATGTGTTTGGAGAAGACGGCAAATTAAGAGGAAGCTTTTATCTTGATCCTTATGCAAGACCCAACAAGCGTTCCGGTGCATGGATGGATGATGCTGTTGATCGTATGATTATGGCTGACGGAACTGTGCGCCTCCCGGTTGCCTATGTGGTATGTAATTTCAATCCTCCTATAGACGGCAGAGATTCTCTGCTGACACATGATGATGTGACAACTGTATTTCATGAATTCGGTCATGCTCTTAATCTTCTGCTTACAACTGTTGATGTGCACGGTGTCTCGGGTATAAACGGTGTTGCCTGGGATGCAGTGGAACTGCCGAGTCAGTTTATGGAGAACTGGTGCTGGCAGACTGAGGCGCTCAGGTTTATTTCTTCAAATGTGGATACAGGCGAGCCGCTGCCGGAAGATAAGCTGAAGCTTCTGCTGGATTCGAAGAATTTTCATTCAGCTCTGTTTGTTCTGAGACAGCTAATGTTTGCTATTTCTGATTTCAGACTTCATCTTGAGTATGACCCAGCCCTGGGTGACCAGGTCAGAAAAATCATTGGTGAGGTAAGAGACCTTGTATGCGTGGACAAAATTCCGGAATACAACAGATTTGAGGATTCATTTCAGCATATTTTTTCCGGCGGTTATGCGGCTGGATACTACAGTTATCTCTGGGCGGAACTTCTTTCGGCGGATGCGTTCAGCAGATTTGAAGAAGAGGGTATCTTTAATCGTCAGACCGGCCTTGATTTTATGCATACCATTCTTGAAACCGGCGGTTCAATCCCTTCAATGGAGCAGTTTAAAAACTTCAGAGGACGTGAGCCTAAGATTGACGCATTGCTGAGACACCGCGGTATTACCGGATGATGTGATGCTGCCGGGAGTATATTACATCCCGGCATTAATACAGGAGGGAAAGGGAGTCCTGCTTTTCAAAACTTTTACCGCGGCTTCCTTTTCTAGTCAGTGATTTCTGCGATGATGTTGCGGTTGGCTCTGTCCATTGCTGTCAGACGCACATTTATTTTCATAGCCAGTTCGTACCGTATCTCGCCATGATCACGAATTCTTCCTTCCTCGTAACTGACGGCTATTTCCGGTAGTCTGTCGGGATTGATTGTTGAAAAAGGAATGAATACGGAAGCTCCGTTCTCGATCAGCTGTGCTTTTACGCCGCCCCGTGAAATATCATTGATTTCAGCTTCAAAAACAGTTCCTTTTCCTATCTCGTTTTCGAGAACATCAATGTATAGCCAGTCGTTTACATCCCGCTCGGCATAACGGTTTACCTTTTTGATAGTATTCAGCTGAGCGATAATGCTGTCAGTCGGCTTTACCTTCGGATCTGTTTTAGTGATGAAGGCCTTGATCAGACGGTGATTGATCATATCGCCGTATTTTCTGATTGGAGATGTCCAGGTGGCATAGTTTTTCAGACCAAGACCGAAATGTTCAGCCGGTGAACTGACTATTTCTGCAGGAATGTGAAGTTTGCGAAGTCTCATATCAAGGTAGCCGGTTGGCTGCTGCTCGCAGACGGTGCGGACCCTGAAGTAACCATTCATGGTTTCAAGATCTTCCCTGGTAATGTCAGTGATGTCGTTCATGCCCAGAATTTTTATTACCAGCTCAAGCTTTTCACGATCAAATCCCGTATGTTTGTTGAAGATTCCGGTTCCAAGCTTTTCAGCCAGAAAGTTTCCTGCACATTCGTTGGCAATTATCATGCATTCTTCAACAATCTTGTTTGCGGTTCTGCGTCTTTCAACAATGACACCGACAGGTTTTCCTTCGTCATCGAGTTCAATTTCATAGTCAGGCTTGTCCTTGAACAGTACCGTTGTTTTTGATCTGCACTGAGCGCGGCTTCGGGAAAAATCTCTGAATATGTTTAATTCAGAAGCCAGATCATCATCCGGTTTCAGATTTTCGCTGGATCCGTTTTCAAGAAAGTCGGAAACATCGTCATAGGCAAGGCGTGCATGAGATTTTACTGTAGCCAGATGGAATGAGCACGGATCGTCGCCTGTCAGTGAACCGTCCTTGTTTACCGTAATTTTTGCGACGAGAGCCGGACGCTCTTCATCAGGCATTAGTGAGCAGACACCCTCGCTCATAACATGAGGAATAATTGGTATGTTGAATCCCGGAAGATAGCAGGTGAATGCGCGATCTGCCGCTTCCCTGTCCATATTTGAGTCAGGTTCGATATACGCTGTAGGATCAGCGATGGCGATCCACAGTACCCAGTGATCCTGATGATCCTCAATGCTGATGGCATCATCCATATCCCTGGTGGACGGGCTGTCAATGGTGACAAAAGGGATGTGCGTAAGATCCTGTCTTTCAAAACTGTCTTTTATTTCCAGAGATTCGGGATCAGGAGGACATTCCACAGGAAGATTGTATCTTCGCAGTGAAACAACCCAGGGCACCCTTGGATCGTCCCCCCTGGCTATAAACTCCTTCACCATGAGACTTGCCGGTTTATCAGGCTTGAGCAGCGGGTGATCTGCTAGTTCTACAATAACCCAGTCCCCGTCTTTTGGCTCCATCTGTCTGATGGCGTTTGGCACTTTGGTGAATATTTTTTCTCTGTAGCCGGGACTGTCAACGAGAACATGAAAATTTTTCGTTTTTTCATTCAGATATATGCGACCCGGAATGCTCGTTATAAAAGGTGTGACAAGCCTGTGCGGTATGGCCTGTTTTCGCTCCTGCTTGTCAGTCACTATTCTTGCAGTTATTCTGTCGCCGTGGAAAACCTTTTTCATTTCTGCCGGCGGAATAAAAATGGAATCACCGTTGCTGGTTTCAAGGAAACCATAGGATTTATCAGTTGCTTTTACTGTACCATCCCTTGTTTCAAAATGCTCTTTTGGTTCACGGGAAGCCGGCTTGCCTGTTTTTTTGTTTGGCTTCTCTTCATTGATTTTATCCTTCAACTGCTGAAGAACAGCCAGTGATGCTGAATCTAACATGTTATACCTGCTGAATTTATGAAATGTGTTCAAAAATCACTCCGGCTCTTTCTGATAAAAATGCTGAAATATCCGGTGTGATACGGCACATCGATAATAATCTGTCGAAATCTGGTATGTATCTGAAAGGAACCGGTGAGTTTAATATTTCTGCGGACACAGAGTGCAATCCATGTCCATTTCCGATTAAAAAATTTCGGATATTATAACCCATGTACAGGTGAAAACCCACGGTTTTAAGAACTGCCGTGTCCCGATCCGCTGTGAGCAGTCGGAACATAACGTGGCACATGAAGTTTTACTGATCAGTCGTCAGATTCCCAGATTACTGTAAGGAGTTTTCTGTCGACTTCCGCCGTTCCCGGTTTGAAAATGTTGTACTTGAAGTACCGTTCACAGTCTACACCGTATACTGTGTAGCATCTGTTTCGCTGCCCGAGGATCTGCAGGTTGTAGTTGCCAAGTTGAGATTCCATGGCAGTTTCAAGAACAGTCTTTATATTCAGAGGACTGCACATTTTTACCAGCTCATGAATTTTACTGAATCCGCCCACCAGAGACGGCTTTATTACTACAGTCAAATTGGGAAGTTTTCGCCACTGATCAAATGTGTAGTAATGCAGGAGTTTGTCTATTCCAACCGGGATCCCCGTGTTTTCAGCTATGACCTTTACGTCTTCCAGATTGTTGCACATATCTTCTATGTACAGAATGTTTTCTTTCGGAAGGTGATTAATGATTGTGCAGGCTTCCTCTCTTGTCCATTTCATTGAGGCATCCAGGATCAGTTTTATGTCAGGAGCCTTCTTGCATATTTCCTTGATTAGCCTGAGTTCATCTCTTAATGAATAGTTGCCTACTATCAGTTTGGCGACGTTGGGATAATCACCGAGCAGCTGAAACCATTCATACATAATCTGCTTCGGCGTACCTAAAAGTATTCTGTAGGTTTTGCTGAATCTGGAGTAGAAACTTATGTCATAACTCAGATGTTCGTTCATGCAGTCCACACCGAACTGCACTGACGGCAGAGTAGGTTCAAACTTTTCGTTGTTATTCAGAGCCTGAAGGTAGCGAAGAGCCTCGCTCTGAGCCTCTTCTATTGTTTCTAGTGAATGGTACGGAAGCGGACAGATCTCACCCCAGCCGTCATAACGCCTGATTATGAGACCTGATCTCACCATGGCATCATCACAGTTTGGAAGAGCTTTGATCAGTGGTAAATCATAACGATACAGTCCAAGTTTCATTGATAAACTCCCGATTTGCCTGTACATAATCCTTATCAGAAGAATATGTATCTGCATATTGATGTATTTATTTTACACTTTTCCTGGTATCTTTTTTTATCTGTTTTTCTTTTTTTATTAAATCTCGCTTTTTTGGTGTGCGATCTGTTTTTTTTATTTCATCAGCAGCATGCATAACTTCTGATAATCTGTGCTACCCTGTCCGGGAAAAAGTAATGCACGTTGTGACTTGCTTCAGGGATCTGGTGGGGAATAAAATTACTGAAATGACTCTCTCTTTCGGCAGCCTCCCTGAATTTTTCATCGAGCTGACCGTAGATGTAGATCACATTAAACGGTAGTTCCCCAAGTCTGTCCCGAAAATTTTCCATTCTTGCTACAGATGTCAAATCAAACTGCACTGCCAGCTTCTTAAAATCCTGACTGCGACGCTTCTTTATTATAAACTCCTTTTGCTGTTCTGTCATTCCGTTGAATCTTGGCTGGTTGTACCAGTTGCGCAGGATTGTCTCGGGAGGCTTGAATGCAAACTGGGATGCCCACATGAGATCCCTGCCTTCACGGATCTTTCTTTCCTGATCTGTTATCCCGAAGGATGCACTCTCCACAAACAGACCTTTTATGCGGGGATCCCTTGTCAGAAATGAATAAAAAACAGCAATTCTTCCGCCTGTTGCATATCCGTAGAGTACATAATTGCCGTCAATATTCTTTTCCTTTAATTTTTCTCTTATATACTCAACGCTGTCGTGGTAATCCGCCGGTTCGTTGTTCTGGTGACCCGGAAGAGGCAGGGAATAGCATCTTGACTGCAGTTCTGGAGGCAGTGCCCTGATAACTCTGTCGAAATCATGGAGGTTTCCAAGAAATCCGTGAAGAAAAATCAAAGAAACATCATCAGTAATAATTTGCATTTGAGTGCCTGCTGGAGGTAAATCCTGAGTTTACAGTAAAACTCCGAGCATTTTACTTACAATCGGCATATCCCACGGTTTTTTATTGGTATTTGACATAAAGAATGATTCTTTTGTCACATTTTTTTGCTTTGCAGTTCTTTGCCGGTGATTCTTTATGCTATGTTAGAGCATTATAAAGTGAGCATTGGGAGTTGATAATGAGTGATAATTTTAATCCGGATAAGGCACAGAACAGATCTTGTCAGATAGGAAGTAACGGAGATAATTATGTCGAGTGCACCGAGTGCGGTGCCGCTGCTGAAATCGGAACAGTGATAAGAGCCGGTGACGATGTTTATTCCGGTACCATAACTTCAGATGAACCACTGTCGACAGAGGCTATGTATAAAAAGTGCCTGGCTTTGGCTGAAGATATCTGCAGCGATGTTAAAGCTGAGTTTTCAGATGAGGATTCCGGAAAGGTTAGAAAATACACTTTTGCTTTCACCTGCACGGCGGAAAAGATGATTTTTGAAATGCGTCTCCGCAATTTAAGATGAAAGTACGGGCAGAGAAATGACGATTCTGTCCTGCGTTCGCGGCATGCTCCTCGGGTTTTCTCTTCTTGTGCCCATGGAGACTTTTGCCATTGCTTCAATGACTGACTATTACACCTATGATTTTGACAGGCTTACTGAAACAGGTGTCATTCGTATTCTTGTTGTATATGACGGTGTAAATTATTATTTTGTCGACGGTCATGAGGACGGCTTTGCCGTTGCAATGGGAAAAAAGCTCAAAGCCTATATCAATGACACATATCTGAAGGACAAGAAAGTTAAGATAGATGTCCAGTATGTACCTGTACGTTCAGACCAGATTTTTGCCATGCTGGACAAGGGTGTTGGTGATATAGCTGCAAGTTTTATCGTTCCCACCCAGCGGCTCAAAAACGAGGTGGCTTTTACCGATCCGTTCATGACTGAACTTCAGGAACTGATTGTTACCAAGAGAAGTTCTCCGAAGATCAGCAGTATCAAGGAACTTTCCGGCAGGAGCCTGTATATCAGGAAATCTTCAAAATCATATGAGACGCTGAGGGCTCTGAATATTGCTTTCAGAAGTATGAACTGGGCTCCGGTGAATATTGTTCTGGTTCAGGAGTCAATGCAGGATGCTGAACTGATTGAACGGGTGCAGAATAACGAAATTCCGGCCACTGTTGTCAGTTCTGCCCAGGCAAAGCTTTGGGAGCATGTTTTTGCAGGTATAAGAGTTCACACCGAGTTCCCGATCAGCAGTCACAATTCCATGAACTGGGCTGTCCGTTCCTTTAATTACCACCTTCTCAATGTTGTAAACAAGTTTGTGTCACTGTACAACCAGAATACAAAGGAGGGGAAAGCTCTTATTGCAACCTATTTCAGACCGTTGGCAAATTCTGCGGTAACTCACAGTAAAAAGCAGAGTCTTGCAACCATGGGAATGAAATTCGAGGATTTTCAGCGTTTCAAGAATGTTTTTAAGAAATACGGAGAAATGTACGGTCTGGACTGGAGAATGCTTATGTCCCAGGCGTATCAGGAATCATCCTTCAATCCGAATGCAAGATCAAAAAAGGGTCCCGTAGGTCTGCTTCAGGTGTCTCCGTCCATGGCTCAGAACTTTCTGGTGGAATCGACGGATGAACTTCATACCGTAGACGGCAATGTCAAGGCTGCTACCAAGTATCTCAAGTACATAATTGATAATTATCTGAGTGACAGCTTTTATCTTGACAGTCAGAATCAGCTGGCTTTTGCTCTGGCATCTTACAATGCAGGTCCGGGACGTATCAGGTATTACCGTACTCTTGCTGAACGTCAGGGTATGGATCCCAATATCTGGTTTGGAAATGTGGAAAAAATTGTTGAGGAAAAGGGACTGACAGAAACTGTTCTTTATGTTTCGTCAATTTTGAAAAGGTACAGAGCATTTGTTCAGTCAGAGCAGTCGGTCAGGAAGTAAAATCAGACAGCAGTCCGGAAGCAAAGGTGCCGTGACTGCAGACAAAGGGAAACGACGTCCCACTTTCCACAATTCGAGACTGGAACAGTGTCAGGCTGATGTCAGAATTTCTGCCAGTTCGTTGAGACCTTCGCCGGCTTTGTTGATCTGTTCCACCAGTTTTGAAGGATCTATGTCCAGTTTGCTGGTGATGCTGCTTGGAAAACGTTTTACTATAATGTCGGCAGGAACTCCTGCGTTTACGGCAAATTCAACAAAGATGGCCAGACGGATAATCAGAGCACCAGGATTAGGATCATCATATTCCATCGGGTTCAGGTGCTGCTCGGTGGAATGCACAAAAAACTCCGGCAACTTCCAGCGTCGTACCAGTTCGGCACCGAGCTGGCTGTAGTCATAGCCGATCATTTCCCGCTGCGCGTCAATTCTGCTGCATCCGCTGGCAACTGATGCGTTGATCAGTTCCGCTTCAGTCGGAAAGCACTGCTGAACGAGAAGTTCTCCTATATTGTGGATCAGAGCACAGGTGAAAGCTGTTTCTGGATCTATTTTTCTGGATTCCCTGGCAATACTTTTAGCCAGAGTCGCAATTTCAAAGGTGTTAATCCAAAACTGGTTTTTGTCAAAACTTTTCGGTGTTTTAAATGTGTTGTTCAGTGCTGTTGCCACCACAAGGGAGCTTACCTGCTTGAATCCGATGCGGATCACAGCCTGGTCAATGGATGTCACTTCGATGCCGCGGTTGTATACAACTGAATTTGCCATTTTCAGCACACGGGCAGAAATGCTCTGATCCATGGAAATCTTTTTTGCTATATCCTCGATTTTTGAGTTTTCGTTGGCAAAGTCCTGCATGAGCTCATGCAGCAGAGCTGGCATGGTAGGGAGCTGTTTTAATTTGCTGAATATATCGTCTAATGATGACATACGAAACCCCTGTTGTGTGAAATATACACCTGATTGAGTTATATCTTTTCTATCGGCATATTGCAGGCTGAGAGCACCGAGTCGCAGTTTTGAAAGGGTACAGTTCAAAATTGCTCTGTACTTTGTGAAGTCCATTTCCCGTGAAGAAAACCGATATCGTCTTACTCTCATTAATTCTACTTGCAAATTCAATCTTCATCTAGTGTCTGTTGTCAAAAATCAGAGAAAAGTATCATGTGTTCAAATATTTGAGAAAACAATCTTTGATTTATTTCAGACTGTCGCATGGCGGAGTAATCCGCGAACGCCGAAGAATCTGACAATACACTGCCGCAGCGGAATAATCCGGTGCCTGCGGTAAAGTCATCGACAACCGGGCAGTTTTTTAATAAATTTAAGCTGTTAAGCGGTTTTATGGTAAAATCCGTGATCGGTGTCTTCACTTTGTTTTGCGGATTATTTGTTTCCAATATCTGAAATTTCGTCCTGACCAGATATTTTAGAGGAATATTCGGACAGTGCAGCAGGTTCATATCGTACGACTGCTGTGGGAATAGGTTATTGCAGTAAGGACTCTCGTATGCAGTTTACATTGTTTACTGACTATTCTTTGAGATCTCTGGTTTTTATCGCTCTGAAATCAGAGAACACCGATACGCTGGTCACTATTCGCGATATATCAAGTGAACTGAATATTTCAAATAATCATATTGTTAAGGTGATCCACAATCTAAGCAAGCACGGCTTTATTGAAACAACAAGAGGCAATCACGGCGGAGTCAGACTTTCCAGATCGCCTTCAGAGATTAATCTCGGGGAAGTGATATCGGTTACGGAGAATTTCTCCTGTATGCTGCACTGTGAACATAATGACTGCTGCTTTCATGCCGTATGTCTTTTTCAGGGTATTATGCACCGGGCGGCACAGGCAATGCTGAAGGAGATATCCGGGCATACGCTGGCAGATCTTCTCAAGGAGAGGGAACGTCTTAATCAGGCCCTTGAGACATCTACTGCATCGCCAACAGTGTCAGCATCATAGAGCTGTTCATCTTTTTTCTGAACTCAGAACTGTTATTCCTCTTTGCTTATTTTGCACCTATTCTCCAGAACATCGGTACTATCAGTACCATGACCGTAAGAATTTCGACACGTCCGCAGAGCATATCAAAGCACAGCATCCATTTGGACAGTGACGGCAGCTGACCGTAGCAGCCGGAAACAACTTCAGGGGAACCATAGGAAGGACCCACATTGGAAATCGCGGACAGAGACGATGTTATTGCCACCACCACATCAACATTTTCTACAGCCAGAACCATGCTGCTGGCGATAAGCAGAAAAATATAACTCAGCATAAAGGCCACAACTGATCTTATCAGAGCGTCATCAATGCGATGTCCCTGATATGTCTGTGCCACAATGGCATTTGGATGGAGAAGCTCCTGACACTGCTTGCGGAAAAGAATATCTATAATCTGAAATCTGAAAAACTTGATTCCGCCCGATGTGCTTCCGGAGCAGCCTCCGATTGGAAGAATAATAAGGATAATCAGAGTTGCGAGAGCACTCCAGGAGCTCCAGTCGCCGATGGAAAAACCGGAGGTGGTGATAATTGAGACCACATTGAATATTGAGTATCTCAGAGATTCCTCAAAGTTAAGAGCCTTGGAAAAATACAGAACCGATGCGAGCACTATGCTCATTATCAGTATAAATTTTATATAGCCCCAGACCTGCTGGTTTTTAAGCAGAATAGACGGATCATGACGTTTGATGCTTTTGGCAAAAAGCATGAACGGGAAACTTCCGGCAAGCATAAAGGTAATGCATACCCACTGTGCATTCGGAGAAAAGAATGCCATGGAGGAATCGTGAGTGGAAAATCCGCCGGTTGCCGTTGTTGTAAAAGCGTGGCATACGGCATCAAAGAGATTCATGTCGCACAGGCAGAAGCATCCGCAGCAGAGCACGGTCAGGACAACGTATATGAATATGATGTTTTTTGCAATTGTGGTTGCCTTTGGAGTGTCTTTATTTTTTTCTGACGCTTCGGACTGGAACAGTTTCATACCACCGACGTTGAGTTTCGGGAGCAGAGCAACAGCAATTACAACGAATCCTACACCTCCAATCCACTGCAGCATGGATCGCCAGAGCAGAATGGAGGGTGGAAGGGCGTCGAGATTTGAGAAAACAGTGCCTCCGAACGTGGTGAGGCCGGACATGGTTTCAAAAAAGGCATCGGTAAAACTGCATTCAAGCAGAAAGTAAAAGGGCAGAGCCGCAAACGTACTGTCCACTATCCATATGATGCAGGTAATAAGAAAAATATCCCTTGTCTGAAATTCAAAACTTGTCTTAACCCCGGGGCGCATGAAAAATATGCTGGGTATTCCCGCAAGCATTATGGCGGAGAGAAATTCTATATAGCCGGATGTTTCTGTTGCAAGTGCATATATAAACGGGATGAGCATGAGTGTTACAACTTTTGAAGTGGATGCACCTATAATGAATAGAATTGAATTCAGTCTGATCCTGTCCACTATGCTTCTCCAGGCTGTACGAGTTTTTCGATTTCCTTAATGTGATTTTTGTTTGTAAGAAAAATCACCATCGTGTCGCCGTCTTCAATAATCCGGTCGTTGCAGTTTATATAGGATATGCCGTTATGCATCAGAGCGCAGATTGAAGTTCCCAGCGGCAGTTTTACCTCGGATACCCTCTTGCCAACCAGAAGAGATGAGCCGGGAGTCCCGTGCACAACTATTTCCATGGCTTCAGACAGTCCCAGCCTCATGGAGTATACCTGCTTGATTTCTGCATGACGGATGAATGTCAGAAGGGCGGAAAGCGTTGAAAGTTCCGGACTGATGGTTACATCTATGTTCTGCGAGCATACTCCGAGGAATTCCTTGTGCTGAATAGTGACTCCGGTCTTTTTTGCTCCCATGCTGGCAGCCATCATGGCCGATGTAATATTGTTCTTGTCATCACTTGACACCGCTATGAAAAAGTCAGTCTTATCGATCTGTTCAGATTCAAACAGCTCCTGAAGAGAGTTTTCTTCGTGGAGCACCATTGTGTTGGTCAGCTCCTGGGCCAGATGCTCGGCAAGTTCCCGGTTTGATTCTATGAGTTTTACTCTGTACTTTTTTTCAAGTTCTCTTGCCAGAGAATAACCTATGACACCTCCGCCGTATATCATTATTCTGCGGTAAGGATTTTCCAGATTCTGAAGCAGACTCATAACCTCGCGAATATGGGTTGTATCAGTTATGAAATAAACATCGTCACCGGCTTCTATAACGGTTCCCGGAACTATCTGTATTGATCTGCCGTTGCGGAAAATACCGACGAAGTTTACATCAACATAGTTCAGAAGATCCTTTACTGTTGACAGCTGGTTTCCGACCAGGGAGCCGCCGTAAAATGCTGTCACCTGTATGAGTGAGACGTGCATATCAGCGAATTCAAAAAGACCCTTGGCTCCGGGATACTCAATAATCTTGACGATGTGATGCGATACCAGATATTCGGGTGATATCACCTCATCAATGTCGATGGCGTCCGGTTTGAACAGTTCATCTTTTTCTACGAGATAGGCTTCGGATCTGATGCGGGCTACTTTGGTGGGAATGTGATAAAGAGATGATGCAATCTGGCAGGCGATGATATTCTGTTCGTCGCTTGCAGAAACAGCTGCCAGCATATCGGCATCCTGTGCTCCGGCCTCGAACAGTACCTCGGGATAGCAGGGCGTTCCGCACACGACTCTGAGATCGCACTGTCTGCTTAATTCCTCCAGATTTTCCTTGCGGCTATCGATGACTGTAACCTCATGGCTTTCCTCCACAAGACTTTTGGCCAGAGCGGATCCTACAGTTCCTGCACCGATAATTATAATTTTCACCGGAAAACCTCCATCTTTATGCCGGCCTGCCCGAACTCAACATCATCAGAATCACAGCGGTTCCTCTCATTTCTTTCTTATTTTGGCGTAAAAGAAACCGTCGCGTCCGTCAGCTCCAGGAATATGCTGGCTTTCCGGAAGCATCTCCTGCTCCGCATCATCTCTGTGCCGATACAGAAAATCATTGATCTGGATCTGATTCTCCTCCCGGAGCAGTGAGCAGGTGGTATACATCAGAACGCCACCTTTTCTGAGAAGTGGCCAGAGTGCCTCAAGCATGTCTTTCTGGGTTTTCGCCAGTTCAGAGATATCCTTTTCGTTTCTTACGAATTTTATATCCGGATGGCGGCGGATAACTCCGGTTCCGGAACACGGTGCATCCAGAAGTATTCTGTCGTAGGGCCTATGATCCCACCACTCTTCCGGACTGGTGGCTGAACCCTGAAGAATCTTAAGAGTGATGCCTCTGATTTTAAGATTTTCGCCGAGTCTTTTCAGTCTTGCCGGATTAACGTCCAGTGCAGTCACATCTGAACGTCCCCCGGTTTTTTCAATTATGTGTATTGTCTTGCCGCCAGGTGCCGCACAGGCGTCGAGTATGCGCTCGTTTTCCTGCGGATCCATATATATAACGGCAAGCTGTGCCGATGCATCCTGTATGTAGCACAGTCCATCGGACATCCCAGGAAGAAGAGACGGAGGATATGTCTGAGCCAGACGTATGCATGACGGCTCGATTATGGAATCGACTTCAATACCGGCTTCCTTCAGCTGTCCAGCGTAGCTGTCAAGACTCGTCCTGGTGAGATCAACTCTCAGCCACATGACCGGTTTCTCGTTTCCTGCGGTCAGAACATCACGGTAGTTTCCCGGATAGTCTTTTTTGATGCGTTTGTACAGCCATTTCGGATATGCGTACCGCTCGTGCTCCTTCTGTATAAGCTTGTCAGGGTTGAAATCGGTGTCCAGAGCTCTGTGAAGTACGGCATTGATAAAGCCGGTACAGCTGCCTAGCTTCAGTTCCCTGGCTGCATTGACAGTTTCGCTTACTGCTGCATAGTGTGGAATGGAGGTATGGAGAATCTGGTATAAACCGCAGGCGATAAGACTCTCCAGCAGTGTTCCGGATACGGATTTCGGATCATGAGACATAACTGCAGCAATGACTCTCAGCCTGACATACTGGCGGAGAGTTCCAAGCACAAGTTCCTGCAGGAGCGCACGATCCTGTGCCGACATGGCTTCATCACCGAATTTCAGCTGAGAATGATTTTTTGTCACCTGATGTACTATCTTGGCTGCTTTGGCCCGGACACTAATCATGTCAGAAGTGTTCCCGCTTTAAATAAATCCCGGTGCCCGTTCAGAACATCAGCCACCTTTGTCGGCTTTTTACCGGCGAACTGAAGCTGTTTTATGACGAGCACTCCATTTCCCGTGGCTACGTGTATGCCTGATTTGTCGGCTGAAATCACCGTGCCCGGCGGTGCGGAAGTTTCCTCACTGGAAACAGCGGCCTGATGAACCTTTAATATTTCATTCCCTATTTTAAAATTTGCCACAGGCCACGGAATGTAGGTACGGATCCTTCGTGATATCTGATCTGCAGACTCCGAGAAATCTATTTTAGCCTCTTCTCTGGTGATTTTCTCTGCATAGCAGGCCAGGGAATCATTCTGGGGGGTTTCCTCGACCCGATCCTCGGCAATCATCTCAAGAGCTTCAAGAAGTGCGGAGCATCCGAGAGGAACCAGACGGGTGAAAAGACTTTCTGATGTGTCGGTATCGAGAATATCAATGGTCTTGGTATGGATTATATTGCCGGTATCCAGTCCTTCATTCATTTTCATTACTGTAATCCCGGTGGTTCTGTCACCATTGAAAATAGAGCGCTGGATCGGGGCGGCGCCTCTGTATTTTGGAAGAAGAGAGCCGTGAATGTTTATGCATCCGTACTCAGGCAAATCAAGAACGGTTTTCGGGAGAATGACTCCGTATGCCACCACGACCAGCACATCCGGTTTTAGTGCGGCAAGCTGATCGACATCTTCCTGATTCCTGAAATTAGCCGGCTGAAAAACAGTTATGTTGTGAGAAAGAGCCAGTTCCTTTACCGGTGAAGCCGTTATCTTCTGTCCCCGTCCGGATATTTTGTCCTGTCTTGTATACACTCCAATCACGTTGCAGTCGTGAGCCAGCAGCGCACTGAGATGTTCAGCCGCAAAGTCCGGTGTCCCGGCAAATACTATGCGTAAATTTTTAACTGGCACTTTCGGCTCTCCTTTTGTAGCGCTCGTATTTAGACAACTTTTTGTCGTACAGACTGCGCTTCAGTGTGGAGAGGTGATCAATAAACAGTTTTCCCTGGAGATGGTCTATTTCATGCTGAAGACAGATCGCGAGGAGTTCGTCTGTTGCATCGATAGTGTACGGTTCGCCCTTCTCGTTAAAGCATTCGACAATGACGTGCGCCGCTCTTTCCACTTTGGCTCGGTAGTCAAGAGGCACGGACAGACAACCTTCGTCAATGGAGGCACTTCCTTCCTTCAGAGTGATTTTTGGATTGATGACAACCTTCTGATCTGATTTGTCCTCTGTCAGATCCACAACTATGATCTGCTTGTGGATATCAATCTGGGGAGCGGCAAGACCGATGCCGGATGCTGTGTACATGGTTTCAAACATATCTTCAACCAGTTGTCTCAGTTTTTCGTCAAATTCAGTAACAGGCTTGGAAGGAATGCGAAGTCGCGGGTTCGGATATTCTACTACTTTGTAAATTGTCATTTGTGTTCCGTGAGCTAATCAAATATGGTGAATGAAGGTTATTTTAACAAAAAAATAGATCGGTACATAATAGTTGAATTGACAGACACCGGAGGCATTTCTGGATTTATCAGGTTATCAACAGTTCTCCGGACAGACAGTAGTGATGGATGCGGTGAAAAATATTTTTCACCGGGTTAAAAAGCATCTAAACCGTTCAGGTCGAAGAACTGGCGTAATATGCCGCAGCGGCAGGTGCTGCGGGGTGGTGTCGGACTCATAAATGACCCAACTGTCGAAAAATCAAAAATGTAGATCGCTACGCAATTGAGAGAAGGCAGGATCGGTACATAATGGAAGAGCGGACAGAGACTGAAGTCATTCCGGGTTTATCATATCTCGGAAAGTGTCAGATTCTGTGCCGGTGTTCTCTGCCTGAGGAATTTAAAATCGTGATCTGACAGGACAACAGGATTTTGGAGCCAGAACCGAGTTCTGATACTGTTTTTTTAACGCCGCTAATTGTGATCAATGACTTAAAAGAACGATAATGTTTTATATTGTTATTGACGATCAAAATTGATGATTTTATTCTATCACCATGACCCCCGTGGCATTTGCTGCGGTTTTAGGCGCTTGATGAAGAGAAACCGCACTGCGGTTTTGTGTCTGTTAACGGCTGATTGTATGCGGATGCATCAGTAAACGCTATGCGGCAGTGGCAGCAGTACTGCTCCGCCGTGGAATTCTGACGGTTAACGCTCATCTGGCGCAAGGCTCTGTCATAAGGATAAATCAGAGATTAGGGAATAGTAATAATCCGCAGTCGCAAAAAGGACTTATATGATTAAACAAAAAATTACGGCTATTTTAGCTGGTCTGCTTATGGCAGGTTTTGCACAGGCTGATAACTTGACGCTAAAGGAAGGTCATCCTGACACTTATGTGGTAAAGAAAGGTGATACACTGTGGGATATTTCCGGAGTGTTCCTCGAGAAGCCTTGGTACTGGCCTAAGATTTGGAATGTAAATCCTCAGGTGAAGGATCCTCACTGGATTTATCCTGGAGATGTGCTTAATCTCGTATATGTTGACGGACAGCCAAGACTCGTAAGAGGCACGGCGAAGCTTTCTCCGTCAATCAATCGTGGAAACGGCGATGACGCCATAAAGACTATTAATCTGGAAGAGATTCTTCCGTTCCTCTCCTACGATTATCTCTTCCCTAACGGGACTCATATAGATGATCTGCCTTTCGTTCTGGGTAACAATGATTCCAACAAGAAGATGATGGATGTATCCACCGTCTATGTGAAGGGAGTTCTGACCCCCGGTGAACAGTACGGTCTTTACACCGCTCCTAAGGCATACAAGGATCCTGATGATCCAAAGGGCGGAATTATCGGGTACAGGGCTGCTCTTACCGGTGTGATTGTTGCTGGTCGTGTTGTTGACGGCATTACCGAGGCCACTCTGGTGAAGTCAGTTCGTGAAATAAGTCAGGGCGACAGAGTAATGCCTCTGAGCAACGGCGGTTACGATGCTGCATTTACTCTGAGACCGGCAGATAAGAATTTTAAGGCCATAGTGCTTGAGAATGTCGTTGATTCTATTTATGCGGGTCGCAATCAGGTGATTGTTCTGAGTGCGGGAACCAACAAGGGTCTTTCCAGCGGTGATGTGGTTACCGTGTACAAGGAAGGAGTAAGAGTAGCAGGGGTCGACCCTAATCATGTGGCCTATGCCGAGACCGGTACTGTAGCTCAGAAGGTCGTATCTGAACTTTCTGAATACGGTAAACTGCCTGACGTTGTTGCAGGTCATGCGATGGTGTTCAAATCATACAGCAATCTTTCCCTGGCTCTTGTTCTTGATGCCAGTGAATTTATTGCAAACGGTGCCAGAGTTACCGGAACTGACGAGTAACATAGCAGTTGTTCCGGTATGATAAACCGGAAACTGTGAGAGTTAGAAAATGCGGATCTTCTGAAGGGGGATTCGCTTTTTTCTTGTCTGCCAGCAACTGAACTGAGCCGGTATAAACCGGATTATAATCTGCCAGGGAAAGCTCCCGCCGGAGTTTGTACGATATATGAGCGAAAATGAAAAGGAAATGGACTTTTCCTGTTCCTTGGAAGAGAAAGGTTCTTCAGAAAGGAAAATGTCAGGTGAAAATATCTGTCCAAACTGCGGTGTTCCTCTGATTCTGCGCCGGACAAGAAACGGTTACATATATGGCTGCCCTAATTATCCTCTGTGCGATTATGTTAAAAATGTGTCGTCGCAGGGTGTTACCGTTCTTATGGTAATGCCTGACACATCATGCCCTGAATGCGGCTCGCCGATGGCCGTGAAAAAATCCAGGTACGGACTGTTCATAGGCTGCTCCAATTACCCAGAGTGCAATTACATTCATATGGAAAAGGAGGAGAATCCAATAGCCTGTCCTGTATGCGGCGGAGGTGTACTGAGACATCATTCAACTAAATTCGGCAGATCCTTCTATTCATGCAGCAATTTCAGGATCTGCAGATTTTCTCTGAATTATCGGCCTGTGTCCAGGGAGTGTCCTGAATGCGGGTTTCCTTTAATGGTGCTGCGCAGAGGAAAAAATCGTCAGTATCTTCAGTGTGCCGACAGAAAATGCGGTCACAGGATTCCTCTTGATGATTCTGATCTGCTGCAGTCCGGATGAGATTTCAAAA
>CADBNP010000126.1 GCA_902796095.1 uncultured Aeromonadales bacterium
GAACTGATGGAAAAGTGCCTTCAATTAATCGAATACGCCATGTTTGTCGCTGAAGTCAGAAAAAATCTTAAGGAAGAGCATGATAAAGGAAATTCAGGTGAAGAAGTTCTCAGCAATGCAGTAGGCAAGGCGATTGAGGCCCTGCCGGAAGAGTCTGAAATACGAAAGTTTCTTGAGAAAAACAGAGCGGAGGTAACAGGTATGTGCTTAAGAGAATATGACGAAAAAAGAACTATGGAGCTGTTTGAAAAGGAATGGAAGGAAGAGGGACTTGAGGAAGGTTTGATGCGCGGTCGTCAGGAAGGACTTGAGGAAGGACTTCAAAGAGGTGAAAAGAAAGGAATTCAGAAAGGTGAAAAGAAATTCAGTTCTCTGATGGAAAAACTGCTTTCCGTTGGAAAGATGGATGATATAAGACGGGTTATTGAAGATGAGGAATACAGGGAAAAACTCTACAGGGAATACGGTATAAACGGGTCTGTCGAAAAAACTTCCTAATCTATTGAGTACTGATCTGTAAGTAGGTCTAATTTGGCAAACCTATTGGAAACCGGGAGTCTTGTTATTATTTTCAGGAGATTCGTATTGAGTATCCATGCACTATACCGCACAGTGTTGCTCCTGGTTTAACCCGCAGAATTGTGTATCAGAACTGTATTTAAAGAAAAACAAGTCGGAGGAAACAGGAATGAACGTACTCACATATTATGACGAAGCCAGAACCATGCAATTGTTTAGGGAGGAATTCTGGAAAGAGGGATATGAGGAAGGCTGGAAAGAGGGATATGAGAAAGGCTGGAAAGAGGGATTTCAAGAAGGAGAAAAGAAGATGGTTCCTCTCATTATGAAACTGCTATCCATGGGAAAGAAGGATGATGCCATACGAGTTACAGAAGATGAGGAATACAGGGAAAAACTCTACAGGGAATACGGTATAACAGGCTCTGTTGAATAAACTTCCTGAACTTTAATTCTAATCAGACAGATCCGGTCATGGGCAAATCAATGTTGTGACACAGAATTTGTCTTTGATGTTTCTGGCGGTGCTGCAGAGTCATGGAGATAAATTTATGAGTTCGGTGAGGTTTATGTTATGGGAAGTATTCTGAATCCCTGTACCAGTAACAGTTTTATCAGTCTGGCCAAGGCGAAAGAAACAAGAGTTTTTGTTGATAAAACTGAATTTATAGAGAAAACCAATGCACTCCTCGATACAGATGGAAAACTTATTGCAGTAACCCGGCCACGCAGATTCGGGAAGACGGTAACGGCTAATATGCTGTCTGCCTACTATTCCAGAGGGTATGAGGGACAGAATATTTTTGATAATCTGAAAATTTCTGAAACAGTCAGCTTTGCAGAGTATCTGAATAAATACGATGTCATTTATATTGATATGAACACCATTGACGGTCTGTTTGACGGCTATTCAAACAAGACAAAGAAAGCGGATGGTGTTAATGATCTTGTTGATTACGTCGAATATTCAATCATCAGGGAATTAAAATCAAGTAAAGTTTTTTCAGACTGTCTCGAAAAACATCAGATTGAAAATACAGGACTTCTGGAAACATTTCTTGCAATCGGTCAGGATTTAAATACCAGATTTGTTTTTATTATGGATGAATGGGATCTGGTGTACCGTGAATACCGCAACGATGAAGTTTTGCAGAAGAAATTTATCAAACTGCTGAAAAATCTGTTTAAGGCCGACGGAGGGCAGGAATGCTTTGCTCTTGCCTACCTTACCGGTATTCTTCCTATCAGGAAATACAATTCTCAGTCGGCATTAAACGGTTTTGATGAGTACAACATGCTGACTCCTGAACCGTATGAGAAATATTTTGGCTTTACGGAAGATGAGGTTGCTGAAATTGTAAAAGGTCCTTTATGCACATTGTCGCATCGCGAGCTGAAAGAATGGTATGAAGGATACCAGTTTAACGGGATAGATATTTACAATCCAAACTCCGTGGTTTCTGCTGTTAACGATGGTAAATGCAGGAGTTACTGGAGTAAAACTTCATCAAATGAAGAAGTTGTACGCCTGATTAACATGGAGTTTGACGGCATAAAAAAAGACATAATGGATTTAATCGAAGGTGCCAGAGTACAGTTCGACTGCGGTAATTTTCAGAATGATATGGTTAATATAGAAGGAAAGGACGACGTGTTCAGCCTTCTTGTCTGTCTTGGATATCTCGGCTGTTCTGATATACCCGGAGATGAAGAGCTGAAACAGGTATATGTACCGAATAAGGAAATCAGACTGACACCCTGATGGGGATCATCAGAAAGCAGGAATGGTATGAACGTATGGAAACCATCCGACGTTCTGAAAATCTGCTCAGAGCCATACTGGAACTTGACGGAACAGCAGCCGCCTCTCTGATCCAGGATATTCATAATTCTCCGGCTGTGGCTCTCCTTGATTATAACGATGAAGAATCTCTTACATACTGTGTGATGACCGGCCTTTTGTGGTCAACTCTTGGAAAATACGTCTCTCACCGGGAGGAACAGGCAGGAAAGGGCAGGGCAGATCTTGTGTATGAACCTGCAATAAAAGGAACAGCGCCGCTTATCCTGATTGAGTTCAAGTATGACGGTTCTGCAGAGGAGGCAATTGAACAGATTAAAACGCAGGAATATTTCAAACGCTATACCGGACAGTATCGGAGCGTCATAATTGTGGGGATAAACTACAGCACAGGAACCTAAGATCATCAGTGTCTTATTGAAAAGCTGGATTAGACATCCGTCTGCTGCGACACCGTATCTGAAAGTATGGAGGTTGTGCCAAAAGTAGTATAATTACCGCGGTTTAGTTTTTGTTTGGAATTTATATGTATCAGATTCTTCTTATGTGCGGCGGTGACGGATCCGAGCACGATATTTCACTGACCAGTGCCGATTATCTTGAAAAGCGACTGGGAGAAATTTCTGAAATCAGTGTGACCAGGGTTACTCTTCACAAAGATCGCTGGGAACTGGCCGACGGCCGCAGATGTTTCCTGAACAATCATCGTGAACTGGTTTCGGATCATGAGACTGTTGCTGTCATTGATTACGTTGTTCCCTGCATTCACGGATTCCCGGGCGAGACCGGAGACATCCAGTCCTATCTTGAGCTTATCGGAATTCCTTATCTTGGCTGCCCTTCAGAGGGATCAAAGCTGTGCTTCAACAAGGTATCCACCAAGCTGTGGCTTTCAAGTCTCGATATCCCCAACACTCCTTATGTCTTCCTGTCTGAAAATACCCAGGCTGCTCACGCCCAGGCATTCCAGGCCATGCGCAAGTGGGGCAGTGTGTTTGTAAAGGCTGCCAGCCAGGGTTCGTCGGTCGGCTGCTACAAGGTTACAGATCTCGGAAAACTGTCGGATGCCATCAATGACGCCTTCAACTATTCCCAGCAGGTGCTGGTGGAAAAGGCGGAGCAGCCGAGAGAACTGGAGGTTGCCGTCTATGAGTATGACGGAAAGCTGATTGCCACAAATCCAGGTGAAATTCTGACCAACACTGAAACCTTCTATTCCTTTGACGAGAAATACAGCTCTTCAAGCAAGACGTCGACTGCTGTGGAGGCGGGCAGTCTTACGGATGAACAGAAGGAGCAGATCAGAAGTTATGCTCTGAAGGCATTCTCTCATCTTAAGCTCAAGGATCTCTCCCGTATTGATTTCTTCCTTACAAAGGACGGACGGATCCTTCTTAACGAAATCAATACATTCCCGGGAATGACTCCTATTTCCATGTTCCCTAAGATGCTGGAGAATCACGGCGAGAATATGCGTGACTATCTCAGAGATCGCATCCTGGGCGCTCTTGCCTCAAAATAGGATCTGCTCTGCAGGAACAGTCTTCGGGCGTGAGTCTGATCTGCACGGGGGACCGGCATTCTGTCTGTCCCCCTGCTTCTTTTTGTGTATGCATGCCATATATGTATGCCGTATATGTAAGTTTGAATGCATTCATTCGCGCATTGCATTTATGCACATACTGGCTTGTGTGAGGATGATGTATGCGGGCGCGTTTGCACGTGTGCAAAAGGGCATCAGGGAAGCCGTTTCTCCGTCGGCACGGGGAACCTCACAGCAGTTAACCAGTCAGGACAGTCTGCAGTTTCCTCTGTATCACGGAGTGAAGTCCGTCTGCTCTTTTGCTTCGCGGCATGAAGTCTGCAGTTTCCTCCGCTTCGTGCCGGTGTGAATTCCCCGGTTCCGCTGTTTTACGGCGGTGCGAAGCCGGCACGCTCTTCTGCTGCCCGGTGAGTGACGTCAGATGTTTCTCCGTACGGGTCTGATGTGATGTCTCTGATCTTCTGAATGCGGGAAAATGTTGTGCTGC
>CADBNP010000127.1 GCA_902796095.1 uncultured Aeromonadales bacterium
CTGCTCAGTAATCATTGATACTTGCGGATGCTTTCCTCCACATAGATTTACCTGTTCCACACAATCAAACCAGTCAAGGATCTCGTGAAGAGACTTATTCTCTATCCACGATTTTACCTTTTTTTCCTCTTTGATATTGACCTCCAGATCATGAAGTTCATCTCCGTTTGGCAATCCCAAAGACTGTTTTAGATCCTTTAACTTTTTATAGAGAAAATCGAAATATCCAAGACAGACAAACTGCACGAACTGTCTTCCTCTGAATTTCCAGTCATCCCAAACTCGAGGCTTGCTTCCTTCCGCTATGTTCTTCAGTTTTTCATAATGATCTTCAATATGTTCTCGTTTTCTGTAGATTGTGAGAGTTTTTTCCCGATCCTTTTCTGTGTTGGATACGACAATAAGCAGGCCAAAATACTTTGAATATTCAAGACAGCCTTTTTGGTTCAGTTTAACTTTAAGTCCACCTCTGCCGGATGTTATTTCTAAACACTGATCTGCAAGATTCTGAGCAGATGGGGTCAAAGGATCTCCTTCCAATATATGCTTTCTGACTGAATCCAGTTCTTTTTCAAACTGAATTGAGTCTTCATAAAGCCGATCATGCATTCTGTAAACATGAAGATAAAGCCGACGGGTAAAAGTAACCTTGTCTCCTGCCTTATGTTCAGACGTATTATATTTACACGTGTAATTAAACTCCCGATGCAGAGTAACTGTAATCCCGCGGGTGTTGGGTTCGCAATGCAGCTGAGAGTTGAACAGATCCAGTTCACTCAGATGTGCATCGATGGATTTTCTGATCCAGACACCATCTCTTATGGTCACTCTGATTATAAACCTCATATGCTCAAGGAGACAGGCAGAAACATTATCCCTGGAATAAAATCCGTTGTCTGCAACAAGCAGCGGCTTTTCGATATGCAGGTAACTGAGCTCCTTCAAAGCGTTCCTGATGGATATTACATCCGGAATATTACCTGGCTGCTGGTAAAAAGCAATCGGCTGATTGGCATCCAGAGAATAAAGTGTCAGTGTTTTGATAGTCGGGAGTTTATCTCCGTCCTTGTTGTATCCGAACCTCGCTGAATCAAGATTCGACGAGTATGTAGAGGTCGTAGTGGTGTCTATTGCTATTACGGTTTCCCTGCTCAGCCCGTTACAGCGGCACTTGAAATAGTTCTGGGAATAGTTTTCGTGTTGACCGATAGCCTCAAACACAGTTCCGTATATGCTTTCAGAAATCAGTTCTTCAGAGGATACTCCATGTTTAATTTGCCATGTCCTCATGTTTGAAAGAGTTGCACCATTGGCAGCTACCCAGAAACGTGCTATGGCAATGCACTGTGATGCTAATTCCGAATCCACGCCGAAAGCTACCCTGATATCGCTGTCAATATCAGACGCTTCTCCAACCCATTCCAGCAGTGACAGAAGTCCGATCTTCTTCCTTGTAGTAATCCTGGTGCCGGTACTGTCTGTGGAACTTGCATTAACGCTGTTCTTCAGTAATCGGCGTGTCTTCTGGATTTCATCTGATCCTGGATGTTTAACACCCAGGAGAGTTCTTGAAATAGTTTTATTGGTGCGAGTTTCAGGATCATACTGAACCTTACGTTCGTAAACATAGATATCACCGTTCTTTTGAACACGGTTCTCCTTCTTGACTCGAATACCGCCAACTATGGGTCTAGCCATGGCTCTATCCCCCAAATTTAACTAGCCACTATATTATATACTAGCGGCTAGTTAAATTAAATTTTAAAAGCGAGAATTTTGTCACAAATTCACGCTTCATACAGTCTGAAAACCACAATTTATAGTTAGTATGGAAGAGTTAAAGTCACTATTTTTTAACTGGCCACCAAAGTCTTATACTTTAAGGATACCAATCAGCAAATTAAGCTCATCTGCAGAAACTTTCCTGAATTCTTCATTGTCCATTCAATGCCCATATACGTTGCCGTACCTCATGACAGACAGCACTGATGATATTCTCAGGCAACCAGGAAGATTACCCGTCCTTCGTTCTTTTTGATCATCATTAAGAGATTCCGGAAATTTTTCAGTTAAAAGAGTCCTGACTTGAACTTTGGCGACATGTCCATGCTGTTTCACATATTCATTTCACAACCAAATCACGAAATACAGATCGTCAAACGCCCTGTTCATGATATATTGCCTGCTCATCCATCGTCTTTACAGCTTTCTACTCAGTTTCAATCATATATCCTCTATCAGTATCTTTTCTGATCCTGTCGAAATCAAGATCAAATACCCTTTCCAGTGTTCTGTCAACAACGCCGGTTCTGCTGCTTTCACCGATTTCAGAATCAGAATAATCAAAATCCAGAGCGGTGCCCGCCCCTGTCAGATTTTCACTGCTCAAAACCCGATCTCCCTCGTAGTTTCCGGTAATTTTAAGCAGAGCAGTCCATTCATCAAGACTGATCTTCTCCCAGTCAACCTTTTCAAGTTCATCCGGAGTCAGACCGGTCCAGACCGGAGCTTTCGGATCCATGGACATGAACGGAGTTCCCAGCTGCTGGCGGATCTGTTCCTGAATGATTCTGCTTAAAGGGGATGAAAAGCAGCAATAGCTGTAGGTCTTGCTGATGCAGTGCTTCAGAACCTTCTTCGAACAGTACTGCCCCACGTAGCTGCAGTTCTTAAGAGATCGCTGAGCGGCCAGCTCCAGCTGTTCCGGTTCGCACCTGAAAAGCATGGAAGAAACGAGACAGGAAATCTGATAAACCATATAAACGTATCCAACCACGGCAAGTGCGGAGGAGGCAGTTTCCAGAACAGCATCCGACATACCCTCGCCATATGCTCCGGCACTGCCGCTTCCGCCTCCTGCTGCGGCCCCCTCGGCTGAAAGCTTATCTCTTGCCTCGCCGAAAATTTCCTTCAGGATCTCCCTGGCTTTGCTTTTTAGTTTGTCCTTCACGTATTCAACAATTGATTTGTCTGAGGAAAAAAGCCCCTTCATGCCGGTGGTGTTTTCAAACCAGGAGGTAAAAGGCCTGGTTACAGTTTTTAGTCTGTTGCCGATCTCGGACGCAAGATTAAACAGAGGTCTTCGCATTTCGGAATAGGCACCGTAAATCACGGAGGAGTGATCCATGCCGGCCACAGCACTGTCTATTCTGCTGATCAGCAGAATTCCCCTGAGATATGATGCCAGGGAAACACCGGGCGGACAGTCGCAGCAGTCAACTTCGAGACCTCCGGCCCCTTTGAGCGATCTGGTGCAGTTTTTCACCCTGCCGGAAAAGATCCTGCATATCACATCCTCCTGGCCTGTCGGACGGCCGCTGCTGTCCAGTCCGGAACATTCCATGTCCTGTGCCATAAAGTCCGCGGCCTGCAGCAGTGCGGAAACCCGGGCGAAGCTTCGACTTACATTGTACGTACCCTCTGAACATTCCGTCCCCAGGCATCTGATTTCTCCTCCGCAGAAGTAGTTCACCTTCAAGCCATGTTCCTTGCTCTCATAATCGCTTCCGCAGTCATAAACTTCGTCGTAGGCATAGCAGTTTCCGGAAACGCCGCTGTCCGAGCATTTTGAACTGACAAAGCCGCATTCATTTTCATATCTGCTGCAGTCTCCGGTACTGTCGCCTGCAGGAGAATAAAATCCTCTGGCCGAAACATCAGCTGTCCTGCATCCCGTATCAATACCGGGGACCGGAACAGTTCTGTGATCCAGCGGCAGGGCAAAGCCGCTGCTCATGATGATCCTGCTGCCGTCCGAAGCGGTGACGATACCGGGAAGCTCCTCTCTGCAGACAACTGATCCTGTGGATTTTCCATCTGAAATTCCCGCCGCCAGCGAGATGCAGGACGCCGGACTCCAGCTCTCCCTTACAGTTATTTTTGCAGGATTGTAGTAAATCTTTATTTTAAGACGGTATCTGCCGTCATCCTCTGTGGAAGTGACTGAATCTATGACAACTGGTTTTTCCGGTGAAGCATTTCTGAATAATGAAAGCAGATCAGCTCCGTCCTCAGTGCGGGAACGGTTGAAGTCATAGCCTCTGCACCGTCCGCCTCCGGTACAGTTCTGAGACGATCCGTGCCATGTGTTCTCGCAGTTGATGGAATTCACAAGCCTGTCGTGATCCAGTCGGTCCACAATCGCCCATCCCTGGCTGCGGATTGAATCCCACGCTTCCGGATTTTCCGTTTCCGCCGGATCGGTGATCCTGACGGGAAGTTCGAAGGTAGGAAGAAGCAGCGGATGAATGATCCCGTCACTGCCGGTGATCCAGGATCCCCAGAAATCGTCCCAGGCTGCATGCCACAGTCTAATCCCTGAAATCGCCTCCGGATGATATACCGCCACCCTGAGTCTGTCCCTGTATTCAAGGCAGCGTCCGTGATTGTCTCTGTACTCGCTGCCGGTGAAAATCAGCAGGCAGTTGTCTTCATCCTCGCAGGGCATAATATTGGCACTGTTGTCCAGACCTTCAAGTCCGGAGCTCAGCAGTCCGATCACGGGCTCGGCATAAAGCTCATGCGAAATACTGCATTCCCCCGCCCTTTCCGTCAGTCTGGTGCAGGCTCTGAGATCCGGAATATGATAGGCAGCGTTTCCAGTGATCTTCTCTGTTATTTTTTCACAGTCAGCCATAAGCGATGATTCCTGCTCACTGCCAGGAGAAAAAATCAGATCAGCCTGCCGTCTCAGGATCTGATCCTTAGACAGATCGTTTACCGGACGGTTGAGGCGTGAATCCTTCATAATGCCGTAGGCTGCACCGCCGCCGGAATCCTGTGTCTGATTCAGTCTGGATTTTTCCTTTACGGTCTCCTCAGTCAGCAAATTTTCATCTCTGAGACTGCCTGCACCGGCAGGATAAAAATCTTCCGACCAGATTGCTGAATTCTCAGGATCCTGACGGAAGACAGACATGGAATCTGCACTGAAGGCTTCCGTGAACTCCCTGGCCGCGCTTCTTCCAGCATCAGCTCCGAAGGTGATACTGTCGCTGCCGGTAAATGTGGAAACGGCAGATTCTGGATTATCAGGCTCCGGATTTGAAGCCTGACGATCCCTGCCGTAGCCGGAATATGAGCCTCCCTGTGAAGCGGCGTTCCGTATATCTGCAGTATTTCCGGATGCTGCGGTAACAGGAAGGCAGGCTATGGAAATGATTTCCATCAGACAGATCAGTTTTTTAACTTTCATGACTATCTTCCGCTTAAGGAAAGCGTGTTGCAGCAGTCGCGCCAGCGCCAGATGAGATATACAGGATTCTCGGCCACACCGGGAATGCTTCTGCCATAACCCCACTTCAGAGCAGACTCGCCCATGCCGTGGGCACTTTCCGCTTCGGGAAGAGGACGCAAAAGGGAAAACTTGTACTGAGACTTCGGGATCACCGTGTCAGTCTCTCCCCGGCAGAGCGCACCGTTTCCGGCGGTGCGGCTGGCGAATCCTCTCCGGTGAAGAGCCGCCAGCACCCGGGCTGTCAGCAGCGATGTTGTTTTAAGAGCACCAGAAGGATGATTTACATGTCCGGAAAGAGGATACATGTATCCCCAGGAGCCTGCACACCAGAACAGACTGTCATATGGACGGTGTGCCTGACTTGATGCCGCATCAGCCATGCAGGCAGCGGCCGCCAGAGGATTTGCCGTAAGAACAGCTTCGGGATTGACAAAAAAGGCCAGGGTGTCATCGTTCCAGGTTGGATCCAGTTCGGAAAAGTACATCAGATCCAGATCATGGTACCCGTCAGAATTGCACATGTTTCCGGTAAAGAGAGAAAGCATTTCCAGGATCGGAAAGGCATAGTAATGATAGTGAAAAAAGGCCTCATCTCCGGCACTGTCGTCTCTTCTGCCGTGGGTTCCCCGGAATACCGGATCAGAAACCGACTCCAGAGAAATGTTCAGAACTGAAAGACAGCCCGGAGATGTTTCAAACTCGATAAGCCGCGCCGGCTCCCAGAAGGAGGTGACAATGCCGGGCATACTGAAGCCCTCTGCACCGGGACAGGAACAGAGGTACCTGTCTGATGCATTTTCAGGGATCCAGGATCCGCCGGAAGCTCCGCCCAGTTTCACCTGAGCCACCACAATGGGAAGAACACAGTCCCAGCATATATCAGTAATCAGGCTGGAGGAAAGAAGATCCGATTTCTCGCATCGCGCATGGGAAGGTTCAGCGAATGAAAGCGAAAATGCAAGCAGGAGTCCGGCGGAGAAAAGCCGTAAAAATAATTTTTCAGACATGCGAAATTCCAGAAAGACGGAAACCGGAGAATGCTCCGGCAGAAAAAATAAAGGAGTAACAGTCTCAGTGAAGTTCATCATCAGCTTCTTCCCGGCCGCGGCTGCCGACGGATCCCGTGCTGCCACGTCTGTCACCGTCACCGTGAGTATTCCGGGAGGAAAAATTCCCTGCGGCGGGTGGAACTGATTCAAGCACAAGATCTCCACCCTCCTGGTAAATCACCGATGGTGTGCTTTCAAGAGAAAATCTCTCGGCAACATCCTGTCTCAGCAGATAGATTTTCCCGAGACTCTTTCTGAGCTCTCCAAGCATTTCCCATTCCTCTCTGCCTCGTATTTCAGTAACGATATTAATCGCCATGTAGGACGGCACAGACCTTACCCGTCTGTACTCCTCCACCGCACGGATCTCTTCGGGAATGGCAGGATTGAAGACGAACACATAGCGTCTGAAAGCTCTGTACGCCAGCGGATTAACCCTGGTTCCCGCAGGATACAGGACTCTGCCCTCATGATCTGTCAGATCCCGTCTGAGAACCATGACCGGATCAATTATTCGTTTGGCAGGAGCTCCGTTTTCCGTACGGCAGGAAAAACGTGACGGCAGATAATATCCCGCTGTTCTCTCAAAAAAACGATCCGCCGCCTCCCGCTTCAACTTCCCCCAGTCAAGTCCGGAAAAACGGGATGCCAGAGATTCTGTCAGAGACATTTCTGCAATCTCGTACACGGGACCGTAGCGGGACGGCGAGTTTCGAATTTTTCCCCGGGAGACCGATCCGGCACCCTCACACGGTGCAGAAGCTCCGGGTCCGGGCTCCTCCGGTTTCATCACCCTGCGCAGAGCTGCGGCACCTTCATATCTGGTAAAGCCGCCGTCAGGATCCGCTGTAACCAGAAAGGGCACGGCATCAATGCTGAAATATCTGAACAGACGGGGATCGATTCTGATATTAAGTCCACGGGAACATGCCGCTCCCGCTTCCCTCTGCATTTCTGTCAGACGGGAGAACAGATCCGGACCGGATGTGCTTCTGATATTCTCCGTTCCCGAAGCTTCATGCCCGGGCACGTATCCCCGTTCCTGCTCCCGTTCGCGCTGGCCGATATTCAAAGTCCTGGCGGAATGAAAACCGGCTTCGACGGAAAGTCCCCTGTACAGGATCACCGCATCATTCCTTCCACAGAGTGAACGGTAGATTTCAAGGCGGGTAAGTTCAGGAATTGAGGATGACAGGAATATCATATACCTGAAACCGGGATCCGGCGTTTCCGAATCTGCTCCGCCTCTCTCGGAGATCCGCTGTTCAGCACTGTCTTTCTCATGGAACCTCGGTTCTGAACTGTCTATAACTGCAGCGCCGATCTGAGATCTGACACTCGCCGGGATCCATATATCCGGACTGTTAATCTCCGGTATATTGTCTGCTGAAATGTTCCTGCTGGTTTCCACAGCATTCTTAAACTCTGCAGACAATCCGGAGTCAGAACCAGTACCGTGAAAACCGCTGCTTTGAAGACTGTTCCGCTGAAAAGAACTCCCGGAAATTTCAGAAAGGTAATTTTTTACGGTACTGCTTTCTCCGAACTGCAGCAGCTTCCGATTACGGTGCGCCGCGCTGAAATCGTGCAGTCCGTCAGCTGCGGAGTCCTGCAGCAGAATGCCGGCGGCGCTAATACAGGATATAAGTGCGCCCCACAAGATCTTCTTCATTTACTGTTCCATAGTAGCGGGAATCAAGAGATAACTCTGATCTGCCCATCATGAAATACCTTCCGGCAGGAACGGTGAAGCTGCGCTCAAACAGTTTCGGATCTGCTCCTGCATATTCAGCGGCACCAAGACCATGAGCCGTGATTTCGCCGTTTACCCGTGTATCTGACGAAGTTACATCTACACTGTCGCCGGGCAGACCGGCCATGATTTTCACCATCATCTGACCATCTCTGAAATACCCGGTATTACGGGAAATGAAAGCAAACAGAGCTCCTCTTTCCGGATTCCGATCACCTGTGTTTACAAGAAAAATTCTGTGATTACCAAGACAGGTGTGATCCTGGAAATCCACGGCTATCATCCATCCGAGAACCGTAAGCCGTCCCTGGCACAGGATCAGGAGGGACAGCATCAGAGCTGTTCCGGAAATTGTTAAAAGCAATACTGCTCTGGATCTGTTTTTCATAATCTTCTGCATACGGATCTTTCTTATCCGGTTCAAAATCTCCTTTGTTTCAGATGGTTCCGCAAATTGAACAAATCAGAAGAAGACTGATCTTCCCTGCCCTCTGCCTCACCGGTCTCCGCCATGTGCAGACCCGAGTATTTCATTCAGTTTGCAGATCTGCTCATTCCCTCATGTATGAATCTGGCATCTGCGATGAAGTCTTCATGTTCAGGTGCTGACTGTCACATGCATAAGTTCCCGGCCCCGTGAACTGCTGATTTTTTCTGATGCTTCTGCTGACTGCTATTCAGATCTGTTTTCTCTGATATTCACAAAAGGAACTGCTCTGTTTTCATCTTCCAGCATCAGTCTGTCCGCATCCTCGTACACAGCTCCCTGTATTTTCCGGTCTGACATCACATGACGGACGGCCGAAGCTACATCCTCACCCTTCGATGTGTAGAATGAGATGGCGGATACATCTTCGGGAGAGGTGGAATAAAGCAGCTTCTGAAACTCCGAAACAATCAGTCTTCCGACTCCGATGCCGAGTTCTGATTTGATAAAGATTTCAGAGTAGACTCCGCTCATGGTATGGACAGTCTTGAGCAGCTCGTAGGCACCTTCGCTCATGGTAAGTCTTCCGGATCGCCGGACTGATTCCACCGCTTCGGAATTCTGACCGAGAAGAAACATGGTGGCGGAATTTTCTGCTATGGCCTGACCTGCGGGGGTTGAATACAGATCATTCACCGACTGGGTGGCTATCACCGCGGATCCGCCGTATTTTCTGAACTTCCTGTAGGCATGCTCAAGAAAGAGAGAGACATCCCCGTCCTTCAGAAGATCCCAGGCCTCGTCAATCAGAATTATTTTTTTTCGTCCTCTGTCACCAAGAAAGACCTGCTGCTGGATCTGATAAATCAGCTGAAGGAGCACCACCTGACGCAGATGTCTTCTGCCGTTCAGCTCATCCAGTTCGAGAACAGTGAAGCTGTTTTTAAAATCTATGGTACTTGTGCCGTTGAAGAATCTGCCATAGGAGCCCTCCGAGCAGAAGGGAAAGAGCTGTGATCCGATATCCTCAATTCGCTTGTCCGGAGATCTGAGACACTCCTGTCTGATGTCATCCACCATGAGACTGTTTCCCTTAAGCTGAAACTGCTCCTGCATGATCCTCCTGAGAGCTGAACGCTGAAACTCGTCCAGACTGTTGGTCTGGGACGCCATGTTCTGAATAAGGGAAACCACTGCATCCTCATCCTCGCCGTAATCCTTTATCAGCATGAATGGATTGAGACACACACTGCTGCTCTCATCAAACTGAAGAAAATCGCCCTTCAGTATTTCACATATATTCTTGTAGGACTTGCCAGCATCTATCACCCAGATCTGTGCACCCTCGGACAGATAGGAAAGGATGAGCTCATTGGCAAAAAAAGATTTTCCGGATCCGGACTCTGCCGCTATCACCGCATTTTTGTTGGTGTTGGAATCATGAAGCGAGACGCTCATCAGCTGACCGTTCCGGGAGAACAGAGCCGTGTGAAAGGTGCCGGTTCCCCTCCATTCACCCATCACCGGAAGCAGCGGTGATGCCATCTGGGTACTGATGGTAAAGTAGAGAAAAAGATCCCTCACGGATTTCCAGTCTCCCCCAAAGGGAAGAGAATTTAAAAATACCGGAAGCTGGCAGCAGTCGTCAGTCATAAGTTCAAAATGCTGCTCACGCCAGATATTCCGCAGGGAAGTGGAAAGGGCATTAAGTTTTTTGACGGAGGAAGCCATGAGGATCACGCTGTAGCTGAGGCGCACCGGTCTGTGACCGTTCTGAAGTGATTCCGACAGTTCGTCAAAGGCCTGCTTTTTTCTGGCCAGCACCGGTACGAACTTCAGGATGGGTCCTGCCGACTGCTGAACCACAAACTGACGCTTTCTCTCAATGGACTGCTTTGAGCTTTCAGCATCCGGATAAAACAGATTGACTGTCACCATGTAGTTGGCCTTGACAGTGCTGAGACCGCTGAGAAGATCTCCGATATAGGAGACCGCGGCTCCAGGAAAAATGTACTCCGGAAGCCTTCTTGCCGACAGAGTCCGGATATAATTGTGCTTTCCGAGATGAAGATGATCCCTGTGGATCATGATGTGGGTGTCCGGATCCAGGATCTGCTCGGAAATAAGCCTGTCAGTCAGCCAGGATCCGTCAGGGGGACTCCGCCGCCAGAGAGCATCTGCATTCCGGTTAAAAACAGTCTGCATAAAACGGATGTAATGAGCCGCACCCATTTTTACCGGTGCAACACCGATATTTCTTAAATGAGCCTGCACCTTTTCTCCAAGCGTGAGAATTTTCTGCTCCTCTTCAGCTGAGGGAACAGGCGAGGAAAGAGGGATCTTAAGGGACACTACCAGGCGGCATGTATGTATGATGCCGTTGTCAAAGGATTTCCCCACAAGGTTGCGGCGGCTGTGATGGTTAATGAAGCAGATCCGGTCATCTACGACGGCACGGAGAAACGGATCCTTACACCCGGAACGAAGCTGTCTGAAATGCCGCATCTGGGATGAAATGTCAGGACTGCGGTAAATGGAAAACTGGATCACCGTATTAACCGGATAGTCGTCATTCAGAAAGCCGTTGAGACGCTCAATGATTCTTTCGTCCTCAAAGCAGAGTGGCCGGCATTCGAAACAGAAGCCGGCTGTATTGTCAGTACCGAGAAGCATGGAGGTTTCAGGATTGACAGCCGCAGTCGAAAGAATGCCGGAGGCTCTTTCTTCATCCGGTATCAGAAGATCAGTGAAAATGCTTTTCAGGTTATACAGTTTCATAAAGGATCACCGGCAGATCTGTCTGAGGAATTTCAGACATACTCAAAAAAAAA
>CADBNP010000128.1 GCA_902796095.1 uncultured Aeromonadales bacterium
TAACTTTTAATTTTTTTGCAACGGGATTTTCCTGATCCTCTGACTGTACGGATGCTGTCAGAATAATTCTGGAGAGGTGAAATTTTACTTTAAACGGTTATGAAAATAAACTGCAGCATAAAAAAAAGGCCTGCCACTTAGCAGACCTTTATGATCAGGAGGAAATATATGAAACAAAAAACTTGCATTCAAATAAGTAGACAGTTCACATAAAAAAAAGTTCCGTAATTATGTAAAAAATTTATATTTTTTTTCAAAAAAGTTTTATTCTGCGACAGCGGCCGGTGAAACGGTCTTTTAAACCTGTTTGCCGGTAGATTAAAAAAGGGAACGCGTTCGGCGTTCCCTCTGTTTATGAATTATGATTAATCAGCGGGAGGTCAGGTAGGATACTATCTCCCCCGAGGCAATCTCTTTCTTTTCGCCTGAATAGCGATCCTTTATTTCCACTATTCCTGCAGCCAGATTTTTTGCTCCAACAATAATCATTTCAGGAATACCGATAAGTTCCGCATCGGCAAACATCACGCCTGGTCTTTCTGCTCGATCGTCAAAAAGTACATCAATACCGGCATCAGTAAGTTCCCTGTAAAGTTTTTCGCAGTATTCCTTCACTTCCGGAGACTTGTGCATGTTCATCGGTACGAGAGCCAGATCGAAAGGTGCAATCTGCTTCGGCAGAGTTATACCGTGTTCGTCATGATGCTGCTCTATGGCTGCTGCAACAACTCTTGTGACACCGATTCCGTAGCAACCCATTTCCAGGATTACGGATTTGCCTTCGTCGTTCAGAACAGTGCAGTTCATTGCCTCTGAGTATTTTCTGCCAAGCTGGAAGATATGACCGACTTCGATCCCTCTTTTTAATGTGATAACTCCTTTTCCGTCAGGAGAAGGATCTCCCTCTACCACATTCCTAAGATCTGCAATTTCGTATGAAGTGATATCTCTGTCCCAGTTTGCCCCTGTATAGTGGAAGTCGTCGCAGTTTGCCCCGCATACGAAATCGCTGAGTATCGCCGCCGAGCGATCAACAACAATTCTTCCCCTGAAGCCTACCGGACCCAGGGAACCTCCGTGGCATCCGCAGACTTTTTCCACATCTTCATCTGAGGCGAATGTAAGCGGTGCAGCCACACCGTTTATCTTTTCTGCCTTAACTTCGTTGAGCTCATGATCACCTCTGAGGATCAGAGCAATTATTTCATCCTGCTGCTCTCCTTTGACCAGAAGTGTTTTTGCTATATTTTCCGGCTTTACCCTGAGAAATGCAGAAACCTCTTCAATTGTGTGGACTCCCGGGGTTGATACCCTGGCAAGTTCAGCGGAAGGTTCCTTTCTCTTTTCCTCCGGAGCAAGAGCTTCGGTAAGTTCAATGTTGGCGGCAAAATCGGATTCTGTAGAAAAAGCGATAAGATCTTCACCGCTGTCCGCAAGAACCTGAAATTCATGCGAACTTGAACCGCCGATGGAGCCGGTATCCGCCTGTACAGCTCTGAAAAACAGTCCCATACGCGTGAACGCGGCGGTATACGCGTTGTACATATCCTTGTAGGTCTGATCCAGTGACATGCGATCCATGTGGAATGAGTAGGCGTCCTTCATTATGAATTCTCTTCCCCGCATTACTCCGAAGCGCGGACGGATTTCATCTCGGAATTTTGTCTGGATCTGGTAAAGATTAATCGGAAGCTGCTTGTAACTTACGATTTCGTTGCGGACCAGACTGGTTATAACTTCTTCATGGGTCGGACCGAGAACAAAATTGGCGTTATGGCGATCGTTGAAACGGCACAGTTCAGGACCGTAGTGATCCCAGCGTCCTGATTCCTGCCATAATTCAGCAGGCTGTACTACTGGCATGGACAGTTCAAGAGCACCGGCTTTGTTCATCTCCTCGCGGATGATGTTTTCAACTTTGTGAAGAACCCTGAGACCGGTCGGAAGCCAGGTATAGAGTCCGCTGGCGAGTTTTCTTATGTAACCGGCTCTGATCATGAGTTTGTGACTTTCAACCACTGCTTCTGAAGGAGACTCCTTCAGAGTGCTTAACATATAATTGCTTGTACGCATATGAAACCAAAAAAATTAACCAAAAAAATCATGAGAATTATATCACGGGTTGATGGTGCGGGCATTGATTTGAAACTGCTTCCAGGGAATAGCTGATGCTGCAGCAAGGTGGCAGTCCCCCCGGCTGCAGGGCCTGTCTTTCAGACGGGATCCGTAACCGTCAGGTCGCGTTTATCCGGCAATGCTGTCATGTTAAGTCAGTCACAAAATGTGCTATAATGATCCCAGCAACTGCTTTATGATCTGCAAGTTTTCTGCATCTGATGCGGGTACGGCAGATCCGCGGCTCAGTGATTCAATGCCGGCAGTTTCCTGCGGCTTTGTTGCCGGGAACTGTCCAGGACGCTTTGATAACTTCTCAACGGAATATTTACTTTCTTTTAGGTTTACCATGACTGTCAAAACAAGATTTGCACCAAGTCCCACCGGTTTTCTTCATGTCGGCGGGGCCCGTACGGCACTGTATTCATGGCTTTATGCCCGTCATAACAAAGGTTCTTTTGTACTCAGAATCGAGGATACCGATCTTGAACGTTCCACTCAGCCGGCGATTGATGCCATTATCGAGTCAATGAAATGGCTGGGGCTTACATGGGATGAAGGTCCTTATTATCAGACCAAAAGATTCGATCGCTATAACCAGCTTATAGACGAGATGCTGGCCGACGGCAGAGCGTACAAGTGCTACTGTACACAGGAACGTCTGGAAAAAATGCGTGAGGAGCAGATGAAACGCGGTGAAAAGCCCCGCTATGACGGTCACTGCAGATGCTGCAGCGAACATCACGAGCCTGATGAGCCGTACTGCGTCCGTTTCCGCAATCCTGACGAAGGGGTTGTCCGCTTCCATGATCACATACGCGGTGATGTGGAGATTGCGAACAGCGAGCTTGATGATCTTGTCATCCGCCGCACTGACGGTTCCCCGACCTACAATTTCTGCGTTGTTGTTGATGATTATGACATGGGTATAACCCACGTGATCCGGGGCGAGGATCATGTGAACAACACTCCGCGCCAGATCAATATCTACAAGGCTCTTGGAGCTGATGTTCCTGAGTTTGCCCATGTTTCGATGATACTTGGAGATGACGGTGCCAAGCTGTCCAAGAGACACGGAGCTGTAAGCGTAATGCAGTACCGGGATGACGGCTATCTGCCAGAGGCTCTGATCAATTATCTTGTGCGTCTTGGCTGGGGCTGCGGTGACCAGGAAATCTTCACTCTTGATGAAATGATAGATAAATTCAGTATCGATCATGTAAGCAAATCAGCATCCGCTTTTGATACAAACAAACTTAAATGGATGAACCGTCATTACATAATGACGCTTGATCCGGAGTACGTGGCCGGACATCTTGAATGGCACATGAAGGATCAGAAGATTGACACGTCAGACGGTCCAAAGCTTTCCGAGGTGGTGAAGGCTCTGGCAGAACGCAGTGAAACCCTTAAGGAAATGGCAGCACAGTCCAGATATTTCTATGAGGATGTAACCGAATATGATCCTGCTGCGGTAAAGAAATGGTTTAAGACAAATACCGGTGAGGTCCTTGATCGCTGTCTTGAAAAACTGAAGGCGGTAGACGAGTGGAAGGCGGAAAAACTTCATCATGTGGTGGAGGAGGTTGCTGCTGAAATGGAAATCGGTATGGGAAAGGTCGGTATGCCTCTCCGCATTGCCGTAACCGGCAGGGGTGTTTCACCAGGAATTGATGTGACCATGGAACTTGTCGGCAGAGACAGGACTCTTGCCAGAATAGCAAAGGCGAAGGATCGTCTTGTCACAAAGGCATGATTTATCAGTTTCTGATGTTTATGCAGAAAGTCCCGGACTGGAATTCCGGGACTTTCTTTGTGTCTGTCCCTATGTTTTTCAAAAATTTTGAAGCTCAAAATTATTTTTAAAGTTAATTTAATTTAAAATAATTATCAGTACACAGGTTTTGAAGATCGCTTTCATCCGGCTGGAAAATAAGAGTCCGGTTGTGCAGAGGCGAATGGAACAGAATATATCTGAATTTCTTATACCTCCAGTATTGCAGATGTATTAATTTTCCTTAAGTCCGACTGATAAGGCATATCCGGGTTTTAATCAGCACCGGTTTTAGATAAATGAGGTAGTAATGGCTGGAATAATGATAAATAGCAACCGTTCAAAGTTTGCCATAAGAACGCTGGTTGTGGCAGGACTGTGCGGTGTTGATGTAACTGATCTCAATGCTGTAGCATCATTTTATGAAGGCAGGTCGGATTATCTCAGACTCATGTTTGATATGCGCATCTATCCTCAGTTTACAGGCAGTGAGTATTCTGACATTATTCGCTCTCTGCATCCGTATGCCCTGCTGTACTGTCTTTCATCCCGGGAAAAGATGACTCCTGTAAGTCCTGTTCATGCCAGGGCAAAACCGTGGCTGGACGATGCAAAATTCAGTGAACAGGCTAATCAGCCTTCCAGGTACTACTCAATATATGTGGCAAATTCAAACAATGCATCGCCGGTAATTCCCAAGGACTCCTATGTGGAGTTCAAGACCAGGGAGAGCAGGGTAAGCGGCAAGCTTCTTAATCTTCTTATGGTCAATCCTGACAGCGTCATTGCCTTCAATGCGTCTGACTGTGCCAAAACGATCTTTTCTGTTATTGAAAACTATCATTCATATTTCTGTGCCTACTGGGATTTTGATTTTGATGTATATCTCAACAGTGATTTCCCTAACACAAGAAAGGTTATAAGCCGTTCCTATGCTCATGGAAATCTTGAGTTTGTGCCGAACCCGTCCATCGGTGTGATACCCTACAGTTTCAGCAAGGATGATTTCTGGAATCTTCCGAATATGTTTTCCGGAGCCAGATATCTTGCCGATGTAAAGTTCGATTACTGTTTCAGGGAAGTCAGGGACAGGAAGTTCAGGGGACCTCTTTCAGAAAGAAAGCTTGTTCACAAAAATATTCTTACAAATATTCCTGACAGAGTTCAGGATCCGATAGAGAATATCAGACCGTATGTGGCATATCACTGGTTTTTCAGCGAGCTTCCTGATGCCACCATGGATATATTTACAGATCTTTCGCAGGTTGAGGCCGGTGATGAGTTTTTTGAAACCAATCTGGGCATTCTGAAGTGTTATGTTTCTTCCGTTCTGTCTCTCGGTGCTGCCGTTGCCAAGAATCAGGATGACAAAACTCACTTCCCTGACGGTACGGTGGCAGAGCAGATCAAACTCTGTGATGAGAATCTGGTTTACATTTTTGAGCTTCTCAACAGGGTTGAGGACTGCTATCAGAACCTTATCAACACAAATCCGGCAGAAAAACTGCTTTCGGGGTTGCAATAGTAAAATTATTTGTTATAATGTGGACACTTGTTTGAGGGGTCATAGCTCAGTTGGGAGAGCGTTTGAATGGCATTCAAAAGGTCGGCGGTTCGATCCCGCCTGGCTCCACCAAAGTCGATTAAATCATGTCTAAAAATCTTTTAATTTCCTCCTTCTTTTCATTATTTCTGCTGAGTTCATGCGGTACCTTTGTTTTCTCTTCAAATGTTGATCCGAGAAATTTCAGAGAGCATTTTCGCAGCAGTCTTGTAGACGAGTACTCAAATGAGGATATGGCGTCATTTTCGTCCTATGAGATCCTGGGTCTTGTTGAGGGTATTGACTGTCAGGTAAATGAACTTTATCCGGTTCCAAGAGAAGGTACAGCCCGCAGGCAGATGCTGGAGAAGGCTTCTGATCTCGGTGCAACCGGTGTTGCTTCTGTCAAATGCGTCAGGGTGGAGGCTACAGAGGCCTGTATTGCCGAATATACCTGCTACGCCCAGGCTGTAAAGGTGCTAGATCAGAAATGATCCCTGTGGGGTTTGTAAGCTCTCCGTATCGCGAGAAGTTTGCTGTTCCCCGTCAGCCGGGACTGGCATCTACGGTTGTTTCGGAGGTTGTAATGGAGCCTCCGTATGATGATATTGATGCTTTTCGCGGTATAGAGCAGTTCTCTCATCTCTGGCTTATTTTCGAGTTCAGTCTCGTCAGTGAAAAATCCGGCTTCAGACCTCTTATCCGACCTCCCCGTCTTGGCGGAAATACCAGACTCGGCGTTTTTGCCAGTCGTTCTCCGTTCCGTCCCAACCGTATCGGACTTTCTGTTGTCCGCTTTATTGAAGTGAGCCGATCAGAAGGAAAAACAAGAGTCAGGTTTTCCGGCGGTGATCTGGTGGATCGGACTCCGATCTACGATATTAAGCCTTATATTGCTTTTTCAGACAGTATTCCCGACTCTCTCTGCGGCATTGCCGCATCTCCTCCGGAAAGACGAAGAGTTGAGTTTTCAACTGAAGCCAGGGCATTTATCAGTTCTCTTGACAGGGGGAGATATCCGGGACTGATGGATGTTATTTCTGATATTCTTTCCTATGATCACCGTCCCGCATACAGGACTGACGGTGAGGATACGAATATATACGGTGTTGCTCTCTACGATTTTAATATACGTTTCAGGTATCTTGCCGATATGACACAGGTTGTGGGACTGGAGTATCTGCCTGACGGAAACCGCAGCTGAATTCGCAGTTATGTTTCGGGATTTCCATGTTTTTGATCAGTTTCATTCCTGCAGATCAGGATATCCTCCAGAGCTTTCTGAATTTCTGGGTATTTGAATTCGAATCCGTGATCGAGAAGTTTTCTCGGAACGACATTCTGACTGCTGAGAAACAGTTCGCTCTGGTTTCGCAGCATGAGCCTGACTACAAATGCAGGGTAGTGCAGAGGGTTTCTCTTTCCGGTCAGCCTTACCAGAATGTCCGAAAATTCAGCCTGGGTGCAGGGATGAGGTGACGAGACATTGATAATTCCGCTGCATTCCTCGTGATCAATGATGAACTTCATGGCTGCGACAACATCTGTAAGGTGTATCCACGGCAGATACTGTCTGCCGTCTGCTATATGACCTCCGAGATGGTGGTTGTAGAGGGGGAGAAGCTTGCTCAGAAATCCGTGGCTGCCGTCCAGTACAAGACCGATTCTTAAAATGCAGTGGCGTGAGACTATGTTTGTAACCTTCTGGGAGTTTTTTTCAATTTTTTCGCAGATCCGGTGCAGAAAACCTCCGGAACTGCACAGGTAGCTTTCATCCATTTCCCTGCCGGCCGGATCATTGTAGTAGCCGGTGGCAGATACGGTAAGCCACAGCTTAGGCATGATTTTGTTCTGAAGACATCTGATGTAGATGTAGTCGGTGCTCAGCAGACGGCTGTTTATAATTCTGCTGCGCTGCTTTTTTGTCCAGCTTCTTGTTACCGGTGATCCTGCCAGATTTATCACCGTATCAATATTTTCGTCCCATCCGGTCTGATAGTCGGTGATATGTATTCTGTCCTTCATTTCCATAAGCTGATTTTTTGCTTTGTTTTTGTTTCTTGTTAGGACAATAACCTTATGGTTTTCCTCTGTCAGAGCAGATATCAGTTTCCGTCCGATGAGTCCTGTTGCTCCTGCAATGAGAATATTCATACCTGTGGCTCCTGCTGACTGGAAAAGAATCTGTTACGCTGACTGAAAACCTGTTGGCTGGATACGGCTGTGCTGAAGATCAGAATGTCAGCCGCTTTCTTCAATGATAACACAATGATGCGCATTGTGCCTTATGAGTTCAAATAACCTGCAGGATGATAAACTTTCGAAAACTGCCTGTCAGGGGAAATCCTACTGAAAATATAACGACGTAAACGATTTATCAGTCCGGTTCCATGCAAAAAAAATGATTTAATGGTGTGTTTCACAACCAACTTAAAATTTTTGTCTTCCTGGCTGATGTATAATAATTCTGCCTTAACAGGGTCTGTAAAGAGTAGTTAAAAGAAGTGCTGAAAGGATGTTTAAATGAAAAGCTATCCATTTATGAAGAATACTCTTGTAAGCGTATTGGCTGCTGTAATGTTGTTTTCCGGAGCTGTTCTATGCGGCTGTGACGACGATGAGCCTGGCAAACCGTCTGCTCCTGCGGCAAAGCCTGAACAGCAGGCTTCAGTCAGTCAGAACACAGGTCCGGTGATCCCTAATGTGAAGACCGATGATAAAATTCTGCAGCGCAATAACACTACAGATCCGGAACTGAAAATGCTTGTAACCGACGGTGATCTGTTTCTTGATGTTTATATACCTGATACCTTCGGTCCTCAGTATATTTATCAGATTTGCATCGGTGAAAAATGTTCGACTCTTAATCGCGATGACAAATCAGGAATGTTCAAGTACTCCTGTGACAAACTTAACAGCAAGTCTCCGTGTGCCACTGTAATGTATGTTCAGGCCTGCAATACATCCGATAAGTCATGTGTCAGCAAAATCATCGATTTTGCCGGTCCGATGAGGGCCAAGAAGGTTGTGGTTGGTTATGAACATGCATGTGCCATACGTCTTAACAATACTGTTACATGCTGGGGAAAAACAAGAGGATACGCAAATACGGACGGCACCAATTCAATTGTAGGAACCCCGGCTGATGATATTTTCCTTTCCCGCAGTCAGGATGTTACCTGCAGCATTGATCCCGAGCATGTATTCAGGTGCTATGGAGCGGATGCCAAACGCTTCAAACCAATAGAATCTCTTGTCCGTTCAGCATCCATCAGCATCAATTCCATATGTTATGTTGATCTGAGCGGCAAGGCCATGTGCATCAACGCCGATGATGAGGATCAGGCGTACATTGCCTATACAAATCCTGATGGAACTGATGTTACCAATCTTTCAGACATAAGAAAGATCCAGACTGAGGAATTTTATACTGTAGCCCTTGATTACAAGGGCAAACTGCACCTGCTCGGTCTGAATCTGGATAATTCTCTTTTCCGTGCCATGAGAGAAACAATGCAGGGAATAGAGGAATTAAACAAGGTATCTGATTTTTCTGCCGGCAATGATGCCATTTGTGCTGTTACCGGTGATGAAAAGAAACTGGAATGCTTCGGTCCGCGAATGAACTTCGATTATTCAAAATCCGATATTGTCGGCATGGAGAATGTTCGCAAGCTGTCTGTCGGTTCCCAGAGCAACTGCGTCATTTATCGCGGCGGTGATGCCCTGAACCGTGTAGAGTGTGGCGGAATTCCTTTCTATTATGACGGATTGAAAAACGGAACCGAGGCCATAGATGTTTCCCAGGGCAACAGTCAGGTGTGTGTAATCAGACCTGATTACGAGGTTCAGTGCTACGGCAATGACTATCACCGCAACGGAGTTAATTTCGTGCCGGAGGACAGAGTTGTTGTTTATGACGTAAACGGTGTAATACAGGCATCTCTTCCAAAGAAGTGGAATGACAAAATAGACAATTCCCAGTGTCGTATAAATGCCAAGTATCATGAAATTGTATGCCGTATTGCGAAGTTTGATTTTCTGCCGAAGGATCTTCGTATCAAACCTAATTTTATAGTAAATGCAATTGATGCAAAAATTTTTGTAAACGGTGAACCATTCTTTAATGAGGCATCATCAATTTCCATAAAGCCGGAGCAGGAGATTACGGTTAAATCAAGAGGCGGCGCGGATCTGACATATAAACTCAAACTTTTCCAGTCCATGAAGGTGACCAGGACATACTCACTTGAAAAGATCTGGGTTGATGACGGAAACTCCGCCCTTGAGGATTTCTCCTGCGTATGGTATTTCTCGGATGGAACCACAGATGAAGGTTCATGCGAGGTTCCGATGAAGCATGTGTTTGAGACAGATTTTGCACAGAACAAGAACGAGCTTTACGCAAAGGTTGATGCATACCGCAAGGATGTTGCCAGCGGAGGCTTTGACGTTCGTCATTTTACTCCAAAGGCGATTGATTAGTCCAGCCGGAGGAATATGATACAGCTCTTCCGCTGCTGTATCAGTCTTTTGTAATGAGGCAGGTGATCAGGCTACTGATACCTGCCTTTTAATTTTGATGATATGAAGAACAGGAGAAACGGTTTTGCACAATTGGGGCAGCAGTCATCGTTTCAGAGAACAGACACGAGTCTATGTGACTGTAGACACGAAAAAGGCTGCGGATCTGCAGCCTTTTATACCGGAATAGTCTCAAAGATTATTCCTGAAAAGAAATGATCAGATATCCTGGCTTACATTTGAGTAGCCTGAATTGCTGTCAGAGCAATGGTATAGACAATATCCTCAACCAGCGCGCCGCGGGACAGATCGTTTACCGGCTTTCTGAGACCCTGAAGCATCGGGCCAACTGAAATTACATGGGCAGAGCGCTGTACAGCCTTGTATGTGCAGTTTCCGCAGCTTAAATCAGGGAATATAAACACGTTTGCCTGTCCTGCAACTTTTGAATCCGGAGCCTTCTGGGCTGCCACATCCGGTGCAACAGCAGCGTCATACTGCAGTGGTCCGTCAATCAGAAATTCCGGAGCCTTCTCCTTTGCGATTCTTGTGGCTTCGGCAACCAGATCCACATCCGGGCCCTTGCCTGAAGTTCCGGTGGAGTATGAAATCATTGCAACCTTCGGATCAATGCCGAAAGCCTTTGCTGAATTGGCTGACTGAACAGCAATTTCAGCAAGCTGAGGCGCATCAGGATTCGGATTGATTGCACAGTCTCCGTATACAAGCACCTGATCAGGAAGAAGCATGAAGAATACTGACGATACAATTGAATTGCCCGGTGCTGTTTTGATGATTTGCAGTGCAGGTCTGATTGTGTTTGCTGTGGTGTGTACGGCTCCTGATACGAGACCGTCAACCTCGCCAGCTTCGATCATCATGGTGCCGAGGTAGACATTGTCGGCAAGAAGCTTTCTTGCATCGTCCTCGGTAAGACCCTTGCTCTTGCGAAGCTCAACGAGACGCGGAACATATTTTTCACGGCTGTTTTCAGGATCTACAATTTCTACCCTGTCATTAAGGGTTACATTCTGATCGGCGGCAACCTTAAGGATTTCTTCACGGTTTCCTAGCAGTACCGGAGTTGCAATTCCTTTCTCAGCACAGATCGCAGCTGCTTTAACAGTTCTTGGTTCGTTACCCTCCGGAAGAACAATTCTCTTGCCTGCCTCGTGAGCCTTTTGGGTCAGATATTCGCAGAAAGCTGCTGGCGCATCAGTCTTGACAGAACTCATAGTCACTTATATCCTCATGTTATTCTTATAAACAAATTACCTTTGACGTATATTTTATCAGATTTTGGGTGATCCGGCATTTTGTAAATTAAGACCGGTTGTCCTGCAGGAGGGGGATATGTTCAGATATATAAGAGCCGGTATTCGTTATGCTGATCTTCTTCCGAGAGAACCAATCCTTCTGCATCTGTATGCTGAATCGAGAATACAGTCATATCTTGATTACGCAAAGTACGTTCTTCCTCCTCTGCTGGCGTTTTTTGTTTTTGCTTCATATCTTTTTCGTGGCAGCAGCTTAATGGCGGCATATATTATTGCGGCGGCGGCTCTGATTATGACTCTTCTTATGTGCTATGTCTTTCTCGGGCTCAGGGCTCTGACTCCGCTGAATGAGAGACAGGTTAAACTGTATCATATTCTTTGTGATGAAAACGGCAGGGCGGGTGTCAGAGATCCAGTCAGACTGGATCTGGCTCTTGAAATGCAGTTCTCTTTAAAAAACGGCAGAAGAGATTTTCTTGATTTGCTCTGATTTTTTGCGGATGAGATCCGGAATTTTGTTCATGCATCCGGATTTCTGAAAGGATCCAGGATTGAAACTGTGCAAACCGCCGGATCAGCTGTCGTTTATCTGATCTTCAGATGATATTCTTTTGAAAGTATTGTTTTTATTTTTTTGATTTCGTCAGCTGACGGAGGACTTACATTTTCAAGGTCGTATTTTTCTCCATACTGGGCCCATTTGTATTTTCCCAGCTCATGATACGGGAGAATGTCAACATACTCCACGCTTTCTCTTATTTCCGTGCTTACGAATTTACCGAGAGCATGAATGTTGCTTTCCTGATCTGTCCATCCCGGTACCACTACATAGCGGATCCACATCGGGATCCTTCTTTTATTAAGATATCGGGCAAAATCGAGCGTATAGCGGTTGGTGAGTCCGGTAAGCAGAGTGTGCTGTTTTTCATCCATGTGCTTCAGATCGAGAAGCACCAGATCAGTGACGTTCAGAAGCTCGTCCAGTTCGCTGTTATACCTCAGTATGCAGCCGTTGGTGTCAAGACATGTTGTCAGGTTCAGCTGTTTTACCTGCTGAAAAAGATTAATTACAAAAGGCATCTGCAGAGTCGCCTCTCCTCCTGATACGGTAACCCCTCCGCTGTTCGGTTTGTAAAAGAACAGGTAACTCTGTATCTCCCTCAGCATTTCAGCTATGTTTTTTTCCTTGCCGCCGGACATACTCCAGGTATCACGGTTGTGGCAGTAGCGGCATCTGAACTGGCATCCCTGCATAAATACCACATATCTGATCCCGGGACCGTCCACAGCTCCGCAGGTTTCAATTGACTGGATCCTGGCGACATATTTGCTCTTCATGTTAAGGTCCTCGTGATGGAAGTGCAGTGATCTACTTTTGCTTATATTATAGCTGATCTGTCTTTATTTGCCTGATCACAGGAAAGTATTTTTGGGAGAACTGACACTCTTCCGGTGAAGTTAGGGGGGTTCTGAAATTTACGGTATGAGTTCCGGTGACTGATATTGTGAAATCTGAACAGTGATCTGTTACCGTCTTGAGAAAGAACAATAATTACTGCAATAAAAAAGGGCCTTAAACAGGCCCCCGATAATCAATATGTCTAAATATTCGTATAACTTACAGCTTGCTGGTGAAGGTACGTGATACCACATCCTGCTGCTGCTCTTTAGTCAGAGAATTGAATCTTACTGCATATCCTGAAACACGGATTGTCAGTGAAGGATACTTGTCCGGATTCTCCATTGCATCGAGAAGCATTTCGCGGTTGAGAACATTAACGTTCAGATGCTGACCGCCCTCAATGTAGTCAGGAGTATTCTTAGTCTCCTCCTCGTGGTGGAAGTAGCCGTCAAGAAGACCGATAAGGTTCTTTGACTGGGCATCTTCAGTTTTGCCGAGTGCATCAGGAACAATGGTAAAGGTATATGAAATACCGTCCTTGGCATAAGCAAACGGAAGCTTGCCTACAGAGGTCAGAGATGCTACTGCACCGCTAACGTCTCTTCCGTGTACCGGATTTGCACCAGGTCCGAAAGGAGTACCGCCGCGACGTCCGTCCGGAGTGTTACCTGTCTTTTTACCGTATACAACGTTTGAGGTGATGGTAAGGATAGACTGGGTAGGGATCGCATCACGATATGTCTTGTGACTCTTAACCTTCTTCATGAAGCGGGTTACCAGATCACATGCAATGCTGTCTACGCGTTCGTCGTTGTTGCCGAACTTAGGGAAATCGCCTTCGATTTCAAAGTCAACTGCCACGCCGAATTCATCACGTATAGGTTTAACCTTTGCGTACTTGATGGCAGACAGAGAGTCAGCTGCTACAGAAAGACCCGCAACACCGCATCCCAGAGTTCTCTTTATGTTGATATCGTAAAGAGCCATCTGAACTGCTTCGTATGAATATTTGTCATGCATGTAGTGGATGATGTTCAGTGCGGTAACGTACTGAGTTGCCAGCCAGTCCATGAAGCTGTCCATACGGGTCATAACCTCGTCGAAGTCCAGATACTCGGACTTGATAGGATCCATCTTAGGACCTACCTGGATGTGACGCTCAACACCGTCCTTGCCGGCATAAAGCTTTTCATCAATACCGCCGTTGATTGCGTAAAGAAGAGTCTTGGCCAGGTTTGCACGGGCACCGAAGAACTGCTGGGTTTTGCCAACAATCATTGGGGATACGCAGCATGCGATAGCATAATCATCGCTGTTGAAGTCATTGCGCATCAGATCATCGTTTTCATACTGAATAGCAGAGGTTTCGATGGATACCTTGGTTACGAACTGCTTCCACGCCAGAGGAAGCTTTTCAGACCAGAGAATGGTCATGTTAGGTTCCGGAGATGTACCCATATTGTAGAGAGTCTGCAGATAACGGAAGCAGTTCTTTGTAACGAGAGTACGTCCGTCAAGACCCATACCGCCCAGAGATTCGGTAGCCCAGATTGGGTCGCCGGAGAATAATTCATCGTAAACATGAGTACGCAGGAAACGAACCATACGCAGCTTCATGATGAGATGATCAATATACTCCTGAGCCTCTTGCTCGGTAATTAAACCGGCTTCCAGATCACGGGTAATGTAGATATCCAGGAAAGTTGCAGTTCTGCCGAAGCTCATGGCAGCACCGTTCTGTGACTTGACTGCTGCAAGGTAGCCAAAGTAGGTTGCCTGGATTGCCTCTCTTGCGTTTGTTGCAGGACCGGAAATATCGCAGCCGTAGCTTGCAGCCATTTCCTTCAGCTCGTTAAGAGCACGGTACTGCTCTGAAATTTCCTCGCGATGGCGGATTGTCTCTTCGAGATCAATTCCCTTTTCCAGGTTGTCCTGAAGGGAGTCAAAGCCCTTCTGACGATCTTTCATAAGGTAGTCGATACCGTAAAGTGCAATACGGCGATAGTCACCGATTATACGTCCGCGGCCGTATGAATCAGGAAGACCTGTAAGGATGCCGGCCTTGCGGCAGTTACGAATGTTGGAGGTGTAGACGTCGAATACACCCTGATTGTGAGTCTTGCGGTATTTGGTGAAGATCTTTACAACCTCAGGATCCAGCTCTCTGCCGTATTCCTTGCAGGACGACTCTACCATTCTGATACCGCCGAAAGGATGGATGGCACGCTTCAGAGGTGCATCAGTCTGCAGACCTACAATCTTTTCAAGATCCTTGTTAATGTAGCCAGGAGCGTGAGAAGTGATAGTTGATGGATTGCTGGTATCGAAGTCAACAGGAGCATGAGTCTTGTTTTCCTGAATTATCCCTTCTCTGACCTTGCTCCACAGTTCCTTGGTTGCATCAGTAGGACCGGTAAGGAATGAACCGTCTCCTTCATACGGGGTGTAGTTGTTCTGAATAAAGTCACGGGTGTTAACACCTTCCTGCCAGGCTCCTGCTTTGAAACCTTTCCATGCGTTTTGGAACTTTTCGTTAAGTTCTGCCATTTTCTACCTCTTTCACCTTTTGGGCATTAAGTATAAAAAAACCACAGTTACATTTACTTGATGACTGGGTCACAAACATTGCGGATGCTGTCTTTTGTGTGTCAGCAGCTGCAACAAAAATCGAGGGTATTATAGACCATGCACACCGATTTTTCACTTAAAAATATGAAGGGAAAAATCATTTTTTTATTTCATTTGCGATGTGGTGTGAAGTGCATGGTTAAAACTGTACGCAGGAGCGAAAGCTGAATTCATTGTTTACCTTCCGGAAAAGGTTCTGTCAGATGCTCCGTGCTTGACTGTTTGTATTTTACATTATTTTGATCTACTAAATATAGTGTTTTTGCAAAAAAATGTAAAAAAAATATATCTTTTGTTAACCGTGGCTAACACGGGACTGCCAACGTCAGGTCTGAGAGGAAAAGAAATGGCGGAAAATCAGAATTTCTGTTCATGTCTGATTATTCCGCCAGGAAAATTACCGGGGTGTCATCCTGTCAGTTGCAGGCAAGTGCTTTCCTGATGTCTTCGTAGTTTTTAATTACCTCCGCATGCTCCGGAACCTGATACAGATAGTCACCGTTTAATTTGTAGATATACATGGATGAGCCGTTGCAGGCTGATTCAGCCATATCAAATATATCCTTTCCGTACAGACTGATCAGCATTGTCCTGAAGTCAAATTCATCATTATCAACCTTTATGCTGAGAATGTCCCGGCAGCAGCGGTAGAAGTTGAGCTTTCCGATGTCGATAAAGTCCGGATCCTGAAAACTTATGTCCTCAAGATAGGTCTCAATATAATTAAGCGCTGATTCATGGTTTCCAAGGTGCATTTCCGTCAGAGCACACAGTTCTCCGGTGAGCATGGAGTGCCAGCAGCTGGTACTTCTGGTGTAAATTCCCAGCATGTCTGCGACGCCGGTATCGGACATAATGTTATTGTCTTCCATGGATAAAGGAAATTCACTGTAATCCTCCTCTCTTTCGCCGAGGTGCAGAATGAAATCTCTGTAGATGTTTCCTGTGTTTTCCATTGCAGTGTCAAAAAGAGATGCATCAGAGATCTCGCTGTAGCCAGGTCTGATTTTCCAGCAGAAGAAAA
>CADBNP010000129.1 GCA_902796095.1 uncultured Aeromonadales bacterium
CGTTTTGACTTTCAAGTCAAAGCCTGCGGGTTATGATTACTCCTTAGCAGTTTAAGATAAGATCAACACTTTTCTTGAACATAGCCAAAAGAAAAAAGACCGTTTACCGTTCACTTCACAAAAACACCAAAAAGAAAGCAGGTTCTCTCATAAATCAAACAGTTATCTGCAATAATACGGTAAGTATTTTCACAACCCAGGAGTTCATATATGTCCCTCATTGGAAAAAATGTCATCGACTTTAAGGTACAGGCCTACGCAGACAACAATTTTAAGGAAGTGTCCAGACAGGATATTCTCGGCAAATGGAGCGTATTTTTCTTCTATCCGGCAGATTTCACCTTTGTCTGCCCTACTGAGCTTGAAGATCTTGCCAACAAGTATGAGGAGTTCCAGAAAATAGGCTGCGAAATCTACAGTGTTTCCTGTGATTCACATTTCGTGCACAAGGCATGGCATGATGCATCCAAAACAATTCAGAAAATAAAATATCCGATGCTTGCAGATCCTACCGGCACTCTCGCCAGAGGTTTTGACGTCATGATAGAAGAGTCTGGCATGGCAGAACGCGGAAGTTTTATCGTAAATCCTGAAGGCAAAATTGTTGCCTATGAGGTTATTGCCGGCAATGTAGGCCGCAATGCGGATGAACTGTTCAGAAGAGTTCAGGCATCACAGTTTGTTGCTGAGCACGGTGATCAGGTATGTCCAGCAAAATGGCAGCCTGGTGCAGAAACTCTTAAACCAAGTCTGGATCTGGTCGGTCTGATCTAAAATTTTTTTTTCGGGGGACAGAATATCTGCCCCCTTTTTTTGTCAGAATGGCGGAACAATGGAAACAGATAAGAATTTTTATGATGTAATTATAATCGGCGGCGGCCCCGCAGGACTCTCAGCCGCAATCTATGCATCAAGAGCCAGATACCGTACCCTGATCGTGGAAAAAAACAGGATCGGCGGACAAATCACCATAACCTCTGAAGTAGTCAACTATCCGGGTATCGAAAAAATCAGCGGAAGTGAACTGACGGAAGGAATGAGACGGCAGGCCGAAAATTTCGGAACAGAATTTCTGATTGCCGAGGTTCAGTCCTTTGATCTGGATCATGACATAAAAAAAGTAAAAACAACCAAAGGAGAATTTTCTGCTCTCGGCATCATAATAGCAACAGGTGCCAATCCAAGAAAAATCGGGTTTAAGGGCGAGACGGATTTCCAGGGAAGAGGCGTGGCATACTGTGCCACCTGTGACGGTGAATTCTTCACGGGAAAAGAGGTTCTGGTAGTGGGAGGAGGCTTTGCCGCAGTCGAGGAAAGCATGTTTCTTTCCAAGTATGCAAGCAAAATAACAATTCTTGTACGAAAAAACAGCTTTTCCTGTGCCCAGAGCGCTGTGGACAGATTAAAGGAATTTCCGAACATTTCCGTAAAGTTCAACACTGAAATAGTGGAAGTTTCAGGTGAGCAGATGCTCACCGGTGCACTGCTGAAAAACAACGAAACCGGGGAAACGGAAAGCTACACCGCAGCCGGCAGTGAGAATTTCGGAGTATTTGTATTTGCAGGATATGTTCCGAACACTTCCTGGCTTCCGGAATGCATAAGCAGAAACGAGGGCGGCTACATCATTACTGATGAAAATCAGAAAACCAGTGTAGACGGTGTCTACGCCGCAGGCGATCTGTGCGTAAAAAATCTGCGTCAGCTTGTAACAGCTGTTTCAGACGGAGCTGTGGCGGCAACGTCTCTTGAAAAGGTTGTTCAGAATCTTCACCGGAAATACCAGATAAAGGATCTGACGGAATATTCCCCGAAAACAAACAAAACTGAAGCGTCAGGACACGGATCCGCACCGGTGACTGACAGTGCCGCGGATGACGGCAGACTTCTCAGCGATGCCATGCGCCAGCAGTTGGCTGGAGTGTTCGGCAAAATGACGGATCAGGTTACAGTCAGACTGTATGAGGACAGCGGCAGGCTTTCAGGAATGATGCGCAGTTTCATGGATGAGCTGAAGGATATATCGCCGAATGTAAAAACCGAATTTGCAAAAGAAGGAGACCAAATCCCGCTTGAAAAGCCTGTTATGGAATTAAGGAATTCAAACGGAGCCTCCGGGATCTATTTTCATGCCGTACCGGGAGGTCACGAGCTGAACTCCTTTGTAATCGGGATCTACAATACAGGCGGTCCGGGACAGGCTGTGGACGATGATATCAAAAATACGATTTCATCAATAAAAGGCAAGGTGAACATCAAGATCCTGGTATCACTTTCCTGCACCATGTGTCCCGAGACCGTGATGTCGGCCCAGAGAATAGCCTCTCTGAATTCTGAAATAACAGCCGAAATGTTTGATCTCGCCCATTTCCCTGCCCTTAAGGAAAAATACAGCGTTATGAGCGTCCCGTGTGTAATCATAAATGATTCAAAGGTGGTATTCGGCAAAAAGGATCTGAAGCAGATGGCAGAATTGCTGAAAAATCTGCAGTAATCTTAACCGGTGAAAAGGGATCCCGGGAAAAATCAGTACCGGGATCTTTTTTTTTCACGAAGTTGCAGCCGATACAGGCATGAAACGCAGAACCGGTCAAAAATTTTTTGTTACAGAGCACTAGATATGCCTGTTTTTTTAATTTTCAATCACTAAGCATTTTGGTAAAATTCTAAAAATTAATAAATTGTTATTAACTTTCTAAGTTTAGAATACTCATTTGAAATCTGTTTAATTTTGTCAATCTTTCATTAGGAGGAAGAAGTGGACGTAGTAAAGGCTGATGTCGCCATAGTCGGAGCCGGCGGTTCCGGTCTTCGCGCTGCCATTGCAGCTGCCGAACTTAATCCAGAACTCAAGGTAGCCCTCATCTCCAAGGTTTACCCTATGCGCAGTCATACAGTTGCAGCCGAAGGCGGTGCAGCCGGTGTGGCCCGTGACGATGACTCTCTGGATTACCATTTTCACGACACTGTAGCAGGCGGTGACTGGCTCTGCGAGCAGGACGTTGTCGATTATTTTGTACATAACACAACCAGGGAACTCTATCAGCTTGAGCACTGGGGATGCCCTTGGAGCCGCAGACCTGACGGAAGAATCAATGTAAGACCGTTCGGCGGAATGAAGGTGCCGCGCACCTGGTTCGCTGCTGACAAGACCGGTTTCCATATGCTTCACACTCTGTTCCAGACTTCCACCAAGTACAAGTCAATCAACCGTTTCGACGAACACTTTGTTCTTGATATTCTGGTTAAGGATCAGCAGGTATACGGTGTTCTGACTCTTGACATGCAGAACGGTGTTGTCCGCATGATCCAGGCCAAGTCCGTAATCATCGCCACCGGCGGTTCAAACAGATGCTACCGTTTCAACACCAACGGCGGCATTGTAACCGGTGACGGTATGGCTCTTGCCTACAGACACGGTGTTCCTCTGCGTGATATGGAATTTGTTCAGTACCACCCTACCGGACTTCCAGGCTGCGGTATTCTTATGACTGAAGGCTGCCGCGGTGAAGGCGGTGTTCTTACCAACAAGGACGGCTACAGATATCTGCAGGACTACGGTCTCGGTCCGGAAACTCCTCTCGGACACCCTAAGTCAAAATACATGGAACTCGGACCTCGCGACCGTGTATCCCAGGCATTCTGGCAGGAACAGCAGAAGGGTCGCACCATCAAGACTCATCTTGGCGATGTCGTTAATCTTGATCTCCGTCACCTGGGTGCTGATTATCTGGAAGAACGTCTTCCGTTCATCTGTGAGCTTGCAAGAGCATATGTCGGTGTTGATCCTGTCAAGGAGCCGGTACCTGTACGTCCTACTGTTCACTACACCATGGGCGGCATTGAAACCAACGGCAGAACCGGAACAAGGATCGCCGGTCTCTATGCTGCAGGCGAATGTGCATCCGTCGGTATCCACGGAGCCAACAGACTCGGTTCCAACTCCCTGGTTGAAACTGTGGTATTCGGCCGCGTAGCAGGTGAGGAGGCAGCCAAATTTGCTGCGGAAAATGCCCACACCGATACAGAGCCTCTGGTCAAGGTTGCCCAGGAATCTCTTGACAAGGCACTTTCCGTAGTAAGCGGCGAGCGCAATGAGTCAGTTTCTCAGATCAGAAATGAAATGGGTGATGCAATGGAAGAAGGCATCGGTATCTACCGTACCGAGGAGTCCATCAAGAAGACCATTGAAAAGCTGACCGTACTCAAGGAAAGATACAAGAATATAAAGGTTAACGACCAGTCAACCATCTTCAATACAGACTGGCTGACAGCAATTGAGCTTGGATTCCTGCTGGGTAACGCAGAAGCCATGGCATACTCCGCTCTTAACAGAACAGAGTCCAGAGGATCTCATCAGCGTCTTGACTACACTGAGAGAAATGACGAGAAGTTCCTCAAGCACTCTCTGGCCACCTACAATCCTGACGGTGCACCTACAATCACCTACAGCGATGTAAAGATCACCAAGCTTCCGCCGGCAAAACGCGTATACGGTATTGAAGCAGAAAATGCGGAAAAGGCAGCCAAGGAAGCTCAGGCGAAGGGTTCATCAATTAACGGAGGTAATCAGTAATGGCTGACAAGATGAAGATTACAGTTCAGCGCTATCGTCCAGAACAGGATCAGCAGCCGTGGGATCAGAGTTTTGAGGTTGAATACACCAGAGAAACTTCTCTTCTCGAAGCACTGAACCAGATTAAGGATACCCAGGAGCCTACCCTCAGTTTCCGCTGGTCATGCCGTATGGCTATCTGCGGTTCCTGCGGAATGATGGTAAACGGTGTACCTAAGCTGGCATGCAAGACATTCCTCAGAGATTATGCCGGTCAGGAAATGAGAATCGAACCTCTGGCAAACTTCCCTGTCGAGCGTGATCTGGTTGTAGATCTGTCCGACTTTATTGAAAAGCTTGAGCGCATCAAGCCTTACATTATTCCGAAGAAGGATGAGCCGCAGCCAGGCGAGCAGAGAGAGTATATACAGACTCCTGCTCAGCTGGAAAAGTACCGTCAGTTTTCCATGTGCATCAACTGCGGCATCTGCTATGCAGCCTGCCCGCAGTACAAGATCAACAAGGAATTTCTCGGACCTGCCGCTCTCACTCTTATCTATCGCTACAATGAAGACAGTCGTGACGGCGGTAAAGAGGAGCGCATGAAGCTTGTTAATCAGGACACCGGCGTATGGAGCTGCTCATTCGTAGGCTACTGCTCCGAGTGCTGTCCTAAAGGGGTAGATCCTGCTTCAGCCATTCAGCTTGGAAAGGTTGAAAGCGCCAAGGATTATCTCATCTCAATGTTCAAGAAGGGAGAATAACGATGACGATGGATCTCGATAAATCAACTCGCAAGCCTTTCGTTCGCCCTGTAGAGGCAAGCTGGTGGACCAAGAAGGGATTTTATCTGGCTTACATGCTCAGAGAAGGAACCTGTCTTCTGGTGCTTGCTTTTGTACTTGAAATGCTTGGTCTGTACATCATGACCGCTCTGCACATTACTGATATCCAGCACATGAATCAGGCCGGTCTGGAGTCATTACAGTCATACATCAAGTTTCTCGGTCATCCTGTAATGATCGCATTCAATGTACTGGTTCTTATAGCCGTGCTTTACCATGCCTTTACCTGGTTCCCTCTGATGCCTAAGGCAACCAGAGTTATCATAAAGGATCGCAAGTCAGGTCTGTACAAGCTTCTTGAAGGCAAGTACCTGGTAGCTCTTCTGGTTCTGGCCTTTGTGGCAACTACCGCAGCCGGCATTATATTCTTCTACTATCCTCAGTTAATAGCCAAACTGCTGACACCTCTCGGTCTCTTTGAAGATGCTCTGAAGGGTCTTTTCGGCAGCAAGGGTCTGCCATTCTGACAGAAGTTTTAACAACAGGATTTATAATGTTTAACAATACAAATTTTGGATTACAGTAATAGGGGACCAAAATGTTTAGAAAAGATCGCTCAGACGAGCCTATTTACTGGGGACTGTTCGGTGCCGGCGGCATGGTTGTTGCCATTGTACTGCCTGCAATCATCATCGCCACCATGGGTCTGAACCACAGTGTTTTAGATACAGCAATGTTTGCCAACGTGATCCTTTCACCGGTTTTCAGTCTGGCATTCATCGGCATTATGATTTTATGCACATGGCATGCTCTTCACCGTATTTATCATACGCTTCATGATCTGACCATCCATGTAGGAACACTGCATCATCTTCTGATTTACGGCCTGGCACTTCTGATTTCCCTGGCTTTCATCGGATGCTACCTGATCATTCTCTTTAAGAATCTGTTCTAAAGATCATCAGAATACTTGTTCACTGGCTCCTGAACGGGAGCCTTTTTTATATTGAAAAGGATAAATCAAAATGAAAACGACAGTTCACATAAAAGGGATGATGTGCTGCAAGTGTGCGGAAAGAGCAAAAAAGGCACTGGAAAAAATACCGGACACCACAGTGATCAGCATAGACGCAAAGGAAGGAACTGCTGAAATAGAAAGCAGCAATCCGGAGCTTGAAGCTCGAGTAAAGCAGGCAATAGAGGAAGCAGGATATGAATGCACAGGTCTGGAGAACAGCTGTAACTAGTCAGTTCTGTATCCTTCAACAGTGACCTTCAGGCCCTCGGCAAGCTCACTGGGATCAAGACTGCAGCCGGCATTTTGGATCCTGAGGAACCATTTCTCCGACAGATCTGTTTTCTCCCGGTAAAAAACCGAAGCTGACATACTGATCTGCCGGCTACCGTCATAGTTTCCAAGAAAACTCAGGGGAAGCCATGATGAATAAG
>CADBNP010000130.1 GCA_902796095.1 uncultured Aeromonadales bacterium
AGCCATGAACGAGCAGCTTCGCTTCGCTATTCGTGAAGGCGGTCATACTGTAGGTGCCGGTGTTGTAGCCAAGATCATCGAGTAATACCAGTTTTTTAGAAACTGTTCACTGGGGGGCTTATGCTCCCCTTTTTGCTTTTCAGTCTTGGTAAAAAGATTTGTGCTGAATTCTCTTTTTTTGTACGTTTTCATTCGTTTGCTTTTTATGCCTGTCAAATATCGATTTTTTCATTCTTTGGATTTAAAATGAATCGTTTGTTGAGATACATGCCGGATTCAATTTGTTTTTAGGGAATATCGTTGAATGAAGAGCAAGGATCTTTTTTTTAATAGGTGTTTTCTATACTAATCTTAAAATGTGTGTTATATTCTTTATTAAAAAATAATGTTGTGATTTATTTATAATAATGGTCTATATTTGTCTTGATTGTTTGTGGATGAAAGCTTGAATGAGGATAAGAAATGGCAAAAGGATTAAATAAGGTTTTACTGATAGGTAATGTAGGTCGGGATCCGGTCGTAAACACTACTACGAGCGGACAGCGTGTTGCTTCGTTTTCCCTGGCAACTACTGAAGAATGGAATGATCAGAGCGGCATGAGGCAGAGTAAAACCGACTGGCATAATATTGTTGTGTGGGGCAATCTGGCTGAAATAGCAGGAAACTACGTTCGCAAGGGCAGGCAGATCTATGTTGAAGGCCGCATACAGACCAGATCATACCAGGATAGGAATGGTCAGGATCGCACTGTAACGGAAATTGTTGCAAGTGACTTTATTTTATTGTCATCTGGAAATATGCAGGGTGGTTACCAGGCAGGTGCGGATATTTCAGGCAGAGCCGGCGGCAATACCGGATATAATGATGGCGGGTATCAGGGTGCCTTCTCCTCATCCCAGGGTGGAGGGTATCAGAATAATTACGGTTCGCAGGGAGGCGGATATGGCGGTGGCATGAACGGTTCTGCCCAGAGAGGGTATCAGGGCGGATCCGGTTTTAGTGGCAGAAACTTTAGCTCTCAGGGCGGGGCAGAACAGCCAAACGCTAGTGGTTTTCAGCAGCAGAATAATTACAACAGTTTTAGAAATCAGACAGCCGCCGGAATGCCTCAGGATCGTTCAGATGGATTTGCCAGTCAGGGAGATACACCTGTCACAAGTCCGAATCAGAACGGCGGGTGGCAGCAGAATTCTGCACCTCTTGCACCAAGCAGCAGGGGAAATCCTGCATCAGCATCTCCTTTGCAGTCTGTACAGTCACCTGCTGTTGATAATACAATCAGCAATGCAGTGGCTAGAGCTTCTTCAGCTACAAGTACTTCTATTGATGATGACGAGGATATTCCGTTCTGAATGCAGTTTCCAAAGTGTAATGTTTGTTCGATGATTATTCCGAAGATATCATTCTAAATCTGAATCTTTTTTATTTTTTTAATTTCCCCACTCATACTCAGGTGGGGATGTTTTTTGCAGTAAAACGAAATTTGCTATGGATCCAAAAAACATTTCCTTAAGAGAATCTGTTTACAATTATGCCGCTCAGAAATTTTCTGCATATCCTGAGTACCTGTGGAGGCGTTTTCCCGGATATGCGGTTCTACGCAGAAGCAGCAACCGTAAGTGGTTTGCCATTATTATGGATATTCCAAAATACAAACTGGGTTTCTCCGACAGTGCGGAGCATATGGACATTATGAATGTCAAGGTGAGAAAGGAGCTGCTGGGATTTCATCTTTCTCAGAAGGGAATTCTGCCCGGATATCATTCATCCAGGGGAAACTGGATTTCTGTTGTTCTGGATGGAACCGTTGATTTTAAACAGATTTGTGATCTTCTTGATGCAAGCTATGATAATGTGGGTTCGAGAAGTAAAAGTTCAGCACGTACTTATGTTAAGGAATGGATAGTTCCTGCAAATCTAAGGTATTATGATCTCACAACGGCTTTTGACAAGAGTGATGAGATTATCTGGAAGCAGGGTCGGGGGATCATTGCTGGAGACTATGTATATCTTTACGCTGGAGCTCCGGTTTCAGCGATTCTGTACAGGTGCCAGGTTGTTGAAACAGATATCCCTTACAGCTTTAAGAAGGAGAATCTGAGCATCAATCAGGTTATGAAACTGAAACTTCTGAAAAAATACAAACCTGACGATTTTACCTTCAGTTTAATCAGGAGCGAATACGGCGTTGGTGCCGTAAGGGGAGCAAGAGGAGTTCCTCACAGACTAAGTGCCGCACTTAATTCTGAGAACGACGGACAGCAGCAGTAAACTGTAAATATCACTGTATTCAGTTTTGACTCGTTCCTTTTATTTTTTTTTGAGCGTATGGTCCGTGAAGAGTAACCCGGGATGACTGAATTAAAGATTGCTCGAACTGCCTGTGTTCTCGAGACTTTCATCAATAAACCCTACTCCAATTGTATGAACAGCAAATTTCGGATTGTCGATGTTCATGAATCTTATTCTTTCAAAACTTTCCCGATTGTTTCTTCTGATCAGATATCTGTAGGTTATGGTTTTTTCCCTGATTAGATTTTTCTGAACATTTTCCGGATCTGTAAAATACAGGAATCCGTCACGGTATTCCTCCGTAACAAAATTGTGAGCATATCTTGCTATTGCCTCCTGGTAAGGAAAATGATCGCCCTTTTTGAGGATGCAGTTATCGTCATTCTGGGTAAGAATGCATATACCGCTGTTTGAATCCATATTTATGTAATATATGCGGCAGCAGTCGTGAAACATTGATTCAAGCAGGGTTTCTGTCTGCTCATGCAGGGAGCTGGCATACTGTTTCAGACTCTGCTTTACCATATGAACTTTGAGACTGAGCTCCTGAAAATCATCAGAGTTCTCTCTGTGCGGAGCCCGGGCGTTTGGAATTATTTCATTAACATCACGGGCAATTTCATTCAGATCTTCCGATACCGTTCTGAGTTCCTTTCTTATTTTTGATGTTATGATGATAATAAAGACAACCGCTATGAATATTGCGGCAACGCTGTTCAGAAAAATTGATTTTGTCTGTCTTGTTATCCAGTTGTCGTACCATTTTGCATCAAAATCAACAGCTACAATTCCTGCAACTTTTCCTTCCGAGTTGAAAACTGGACTGTAGGCACTGTAGAAGGTGCCCCATTTATCGGTGTAGGACTCCTCATCCACTGCTGCATTTCCCTTGCTGGCTTTATAGAGAGCTTCAGTGTATACAATTGGTTCGCCAAAGATTCCGGGATCCTTGACAGTCGGATCAACACCGAAAACGAATTCTTTTTCTCCTGTTGCTCTGATACAGTATATGTACCTGATATCAATGTTTTTCTGAAAAAAAGCCAGAGTATCACTTATTTTCTGATATGGCGGAGTTCCCTGATCTTCACTTGTCAGTTTTTCCAGAACATCACCATCCAGCATATCGGCTGCCGTATTTGATATATCCAGCATTCGGTTGCTGATAAGAGTTCTTACTACTTCCCTTGAATCGTGAACAACAAGTGCTCCGAGGAGCAGATTGGTTATAAGAAGAATTGCTGATACTATGACAACAAGCTTTATCGTGAGACTTTGCTTTTTAGTATTCATAGGCGTGTACTCCCTGTTAGCGAAGAACCCGGACTGCTGTGGTGAATAACGTTATTTTATCCGGAATATTCTGATATGACATGCCGGCAGTCATGCAACTGTCTGAATATGTGGTTATCCTGCTCTGCAGTCTGTCAGCCATGTTTCGAATCCGGGATTAGCTCTTCCCTTCCTTTGTAAATGCTTCAGATCAGATCCCATCCTACGGCAGTCCCTTTTTTTACATCCCGGGTGACCTTTCTGCCTCTTACAATATCGATGAATTCAGTGCTGAGTCCGAATCCGGGTCTTATACTTCTCACATCATCCGTTCCTATTGTTTCTCCCTCCTTCATATCCCTGGTAAAATAAAGGCTTCTTCTGAAATGCACCGCATCCTTTTCCCCGTTGCTCGGACCGTATCTGACGCTTCCCAGAGCCATATATATGTTTTTACTTTCTTTTACAAGCGTTGTCATTTCATCAGGCTCTATGGAGAATGCGGAATCGACACCTCCAGCGGCTCTTGAGTCTGTAAAATGTTTCTCGATAACTCTTCCTCCGAGGGATATGCTGGCAAGAGCCACTGATATGCCGAGAGTGTGATCTGATATACCCACTCTGGTGCCGAATGTTTCCTTCATATGAGGAATGGTCAGTAAGTTGGAATCAGCAGGGGATGCCGGATAGCTGCTTGTGCATTTAAGCAGAGTTACATCGCTGCATCCGGCACTGCTGGCGGCATTCAGCAGTCTGTCGATATCGGAAATGGTTGCCATTCCAGTTGATACGATCATAGGCTTTCCCGTTGACGCGATAACTCTGATAAGAGGAAGATCTGTATTCTCAAATGACGCAACCTTGTAGCACGGACAGTCCAGACTTTCGAGAAATTCTACAGCAGATGGATCAAACGGCGTACTGAAGCATTTTATGCCAAGCTCTGCCGCCTTTCTGAAGATTTCCTTATGCCACTCCCATGGTGTGTACGCCCTGGAGTAGAGCTTGTGCAGAGATGTGCCGTGCCAGAGACTTGATTTGTCTGCGATAAAAAAATCTCCGTCATCCACATCCAGTGTTATGGTATCCGCAGTGTATGTCTGGAGTTTAAGAGCATTTACTCCGCTCTGGGCGGCAAGCTCCACAATTCTGAGAGCCTTTTCAATTGACTGGTTGTGGTTGCCTGACATTTCTGCAATGATAAACGGTTCATCATTCTCTATGAAGCTCATGTTCTCTCCTTTCTAAAGTGGATGCTCACCACATTCATCTTATACTCCAATTGTTTTTAGAACCTTGATCTTTTTCAAACCTTAAATTTGAATTTGCAAAGAACCTTTGTTTTTGCTGAATACCTGTTCTCAATGTGATAGAATTCAGACAGTTGTTCAGACGGTCATACCATCTGATTTTTCGAAAATCATTCTGTAATTCTTTATTGTTGATTAAAGCAGAATAATCTTGTTTGCATATAATAATCGATAGCTCCTGGAGTTTTTTCAATCATGAAAAATGAATTAGCCTTGGAATTTTCCTGTGTGACTGAAGCCGCTGCTCTTGCTGCATACAAGTGGCTTGGACGAGGAGATAAAAATCTTGCGGATAAGGCGGCTGTCGATGCCATGCGACTCGTTCTTGACAGGGTGAATATTAACGGAGAAATCGCCATAGGCGAGGGAGAAATCGATGAGGCTCCGGCACTGTATATCGGAGAGAAGGTCGGAGCAGGCGGCGAGCCGATTGACATAGCGGTTGATCCCATTGACGGAACAAGAATGACCGCCATGGGGCAGGCTAATGCCGTATCTGTTCTGGCGGCATCTGATCATAACGGATTTCTGCATGCTCCGGATATGTACATGGAGAAAATGATTGTAGGCTACGAGGCGAAGGGTATTATCGATCTTGATCGCTCTCTGGAGAAAAACATAATTTCCGTGGCAAAGGTTCTGGATAAAAAACTTTCTGAACTGACAGTGGTAACTCTTCTTAAGCCGCGTCATGAAGAAGCGATAAAAATAATGCAGGATATGGGAGTCAGGGTTTTTGCAATTCCTGACGGTGATGTGGTTGCTTCAGTCCTCACCTGTATGCCGGACAAAAACATCGATATGCTCTATGCCATCGGCGGTGCACCTGAGGGTGTGATTTCCGCAGCACTTGTCAGAGCAATGGACGGAGATATGCAGGCCAGACTCATACCGCGCAACAAGGTTAAGGGGAAGGGCGGAGATTCAGAGGAGACTCTGAGGATTGCCCAGAACGAAATTGAAAGATGCGAGAAACTTGGCATAGACGTGAACAGAACTCTGTCTCTTGAGGATATGGCAAAAACCGATGAGATTATCGTGTCCATCACCGGAGTGACCAGGGGAGATCTGCTCGACGGAGTCTCCCGTAACGGAGATCTTGCACAGACTGAGACTCTTCTGATCCGCGGCAAGTCAAGGACAGTGCGCCGCATTCACTCAACTCATTTTCTCAGCATGAGATCAGAAGAACTGAGGAAAATAATTCTCTGATGGAAGAGCGGCAAAATGATGTTCGCATCGATAAATGGCTTTGGGCGGCAAGATTCTATAAAACACGTGCAATAGCCAAGTCGATGATAGAAACCGGCAAGGTTCTGTACAACAGTCAAAGGGTTAAGACTTCCCGTACTGTAGAGATAGGGGCGGTCATAACTCTGAGACAGGGCTATGAGATGAAAACCGTGGTGGTTCGCGGACTGTCTGATGAGCGCAGGTGCTTTAAAGAGGCCAGTGTTCTATACGAGGAAACGGCGGAAAGTATTGCTCTGAGAGAGAAAAATGCGGAAGCCAGAAGACTTAATACTCTTTTTTCTCCTCACCCGGAGGAAAAACCTGATAAGAAGCAGCGTCGAGAACTGCTTAGACTGAAAAACAGTTTTGGAGAATTAGAATGAATCTTCCTAGTACCCACGACCAACTGAACAGATTTATATTTGATGATCTTGCCGTGCGTGGTGAAATAGTGCAGCTCCATGATGTATATACGGAACTGTTTCATAGCAAGAAATACCCGCTGAGCATCAAAAAAATACTGGCACAACTGACAATGGTCTGCAATCTTCTCACTGTAAACATGAAGATTGAAGGGGATGTTACAGTTGAGATCCGCGGAGACGGTCTTCTGCGTTATGCTTCTGTTAACAGTGACAACAGACTGAATTTCCGCGGCATAGCGAGGCACAACATATCGGATCCGGATTCTGACTGCAGCTTCAGGGAACTTGTTGGCACAAATTCGATCCTGCTTATTACTGTTCATCCGGCAGCCGGCGAGCCCTACCAGGGTATTGTAGATGTTACCGGGTACAGTCTTTCAGAAACACTGGAGAATTATTTTCTGAGATCGGAGCAGATTGAAACCAAGATAATGCTTGAGATTCAGATTTCGGATGAAGAATGCTTCGGCGGAGGAATTATATTGCAGGCTATGCCAAAGCCTGATTCCGGTCATGACGATGATTTCAACACCGTATCTCATCTGCTCAATACTCTTACAAAAGACGAATTGCTTTATCTTGAATCTGACGAGATTCTTTTCAGACTCTTCAATCAGTTTGCTGTCCGTCTGTTTACTGCCATGCCTGTTTCCTACAAGTGTGCCTGTACCAGGGAGAAATGCCTAGTTGCGCTTGAACAGATGGGAACAGAGGAAATTGCCAGAGCACTGAAGGAGTCGGAGCACAATGCCATAATGATGACATGTGCACAGTGCGGTAAGAAATTCACCTTTGATGCAAAGGAGATAAAGGATTTCATCAGCAGGAAGCCCAAGTAGGGAAACAAGTCAGAAAAAGAAGAAATAAGATAAAAAAAGATCCGGAATTTTCCGGATCTTTTTTCAGTACTTCTTTTCAGACAGCAGTCACTTCTGTTCGCTGATCTGTATTTCTTCTGTCTCAGATTCTTCTTTTTTGTGATCAGTCTTTTGGACTGCAGATTTTTGCATTTTTTCCGAGTCAACACTTCCCAGATATTGCGGAAGATTCAGACCTGCCATTTTTGCCACATCGTGGAGAGGCGGAAGGCTTTTGATCATGTTTGACATAAAGTCAGCTGTGGCAGTCTTCTCGCCGTTTTTGCCTGAACCGGGATCCCAGACTGTAAGCTTGTCAATCTTGATATTGCGGATAGCCTCCGTCTGCAGTTCAACAAGACTGTTGAGTTTTTCGATTATGAGCAGAGTTGCAGCAGAATCAACATTGTTTCCGGTGCTTCTGATCAGATCAAGATAACCTGCAGCCTTTGCTTCCAGCAGAGCCTTCTGACCGCTGGCCTCGGCATTGTATTTGAGGAGTATGGCATCGGCTTCACCTTTGGCCTTTATGGCTATGGCGTCAGCCTCACCCCTGGCCTCCTGCCTTGCTTTCTCGGCAACTGCTTCGGCATCAATGATGATCTTCTGCTTGTCGATTTCCTGTTTTGCAATCTGATCCGCATTCAGTCTCTGCTTCTCGGCATTGTACTGTGCCTTCTGAATTTCAACCTCAGCCTCGCGTTTTGCAACTTCCGCCTTTCTGAAAGCATCAGCTTCGATTACCTTAAGATCTGCATTTGATTTGGCAATGGTCTGTTTTGCTGTATTTTCGCCCTGTATTGCCTGTGATTCCTGATCTGCCACATAGCATCGCTGGTTTGCTTCAGCCTCCTTGATTCCCTTGAGAGCTTCTGCCTGGTTTTTGGCAACCTGGATATCCTTGTCTCTGTTTGCCTCAGACTGACCTATGGATCCAAGCTTATCCTGCAGTGCCACATCGATTTTAGCCTTGTTTACGGCTTCTGCAGCAGCCTTTTTACCAATGCTGGCTATGTAGTCAGCCTCATCGGTAATATCGGTTATGTTTACGTTTACCAGCTTCAGACCTATTTTATTGATTTCCGGTTCAACATTGGCCATGATTTTTGACTGGAAGTTTTCACGGTTGCCGTTGATTTCTTCTATGGTAAGAGATGCCACAGTAAGACGCAGCTGACCGATGATAATGGTCTTCGCCATTTCTTCTATGGCGTTGCTGGAAAGATGAAGCAGACTGTCAGCGGCATTCTCAATTACTCCTTCATCAGTAGATATCTGAACTGTAAAGCTTGACGGAACGTTGATTCTGATATTCTGCTGCGACAGAGCTCCTGTCAGAGGAATTGATATGGTCATCGGTGTCAGGCTCATGTAGGCGTAGTTCTGGATCACCGGCCACACGAAGGTACCGCCGCCGTGCAGACATTTTGAGGATCTGCCTTTTCCAATCATGCCGTATACCACAAGGATCTGGTTGGACGGACACTTGCGATATCTGTTTACGAAAAAAATGATTAGAAAAAAAATTATGGCCACCAGAAAACACAGGCCGATTATCCCTAGCATTTCTTATTCTCCTTCTTTTGTTTCATTGTTGTATCGTGTTACTACCAGAGTTGAACTGTTAACAGCTGTAACCTTTACCTTTGTTCCGGTAGGAATCTCCTCGGATCCATCTGTCATGGCAGAAATTATTTTTTTTCTTCCCTGCAGAGTTATTTCCACCTGCCCCTTTCCCCCTGCAGGAACCTTCAGATATACGATTGCAGTCTGTCCTACAGCATTTTCCATCTGAACATTTCCGGAAGTCTGGAGCTTAAGCATTGCTTTTGTAACGAAGTTTATGAGTATCGACGCTCCTACTCCTGTAACAACTGCTATCAGGAGTGCAGCAATATTGCTGTCGAAAAATGAATACGACCACATACCGAAGCATCCTCCGGTAAACATAAACGCAGAAATCGAGAAAAGTGAAAAAAATCTGAACGCGTAATCTGAGGTTCCAAGATCCTGAACCAGACCGTCGGGCTGTCCCTCCATTCCTCCGCCGATTGTCGAAATTATGATCTCAATGAGAAACAGAAGACCGCCGCCAGTCATTGCTGCCAGAAAGCATGTCTGGAGCACGTTTAATTCATCAACGTAGGTCAGAAAAGAGTCGATCATCATTGCCTCCTGATTTTCTTCGAACTGTAAATGGTCAGAGCAGTCTGCAGGAATCGCAGAAAAGTGATTCTAACCTGTTGTCAGCATCTGAAAGTGTGAGAATAACATTATTATAGTAATTTTTTCGAACTGCCTCATAACCTCGGCATTACAGATTTGTTCTTGTGTGATCGTTTTCAAATCAGAACAGATTATGATTTACGACAAACGCGGCGAAGTTTGTGTGCCTGTGCAAACCCAGAGTGATTTTTGAGCCTGCTTTACATCATCAGGAAAATGTTGTTTATATCATGTCGGTTAGCGATAGGTAACTTGCTGTTTTTATTATTTATTTCACAATATGAATGTAAATCAGTCACTCTTTTGGTCTTATGCTGATATAAATGAAAAAATGGATCTGTGTGTGTGCAGATAAACATCAGTTGGATTGTGGATTCATGGTGAGTCCGAAGGGGTCTATATGGACATTGAAGAAAATGTGCAAAGTGAGTTGGTAGCGTTTGTTGCCTGTAACGGTCATGCCGCTGCATCGCAGGGCTTTGCCGCCTGCAAATCCTGTGCGGAGGCGGTGGCAACTGGTTTCAGACGGGGAGACTGCAGAAGCGGCTGTGTCGGAATCGGTTCCTGTGTATCAGTGTGTAAGCAGGGAGCTCTTAAAATTCAGAACGGTCATATTACTGTTGACAGAGATTTATGTAACGGATGCGGAGATTGTGCCGCCAAAGGCATATGTCCTCAGCATATTATAAAAATGATCCCGCGCAGTGCCACGAATTTTATTCCATGTTCATCTGCCGAGGAGGATGAGGAGACAGTCCGGAATACCTGCGGCTCAGGCTGTATCGCCTGCGGTGAATGTGAAAGAGCATGTCCGGTAGGCGCAGTAAGCATAGTTAACAATCATGCAGTAATTGACTATAACAAGTGCGTGGGCTGCAGTGCATGCATGATTAAATGTAAAAAGAAAATCATTATTGATACCCTGCACGATCTGACCAAACTTAAGGAAAAGGTTGCTTTTGTACGCTGCAGCGGCGGAATCAAGGCTCAGACAGTGTTCAGAGAACTGGGAGTTGCCGACTGTCATGAGGCCATGAAAGTTGATCACAAGGAACACAATCTCTGCACATCAGGCTGCTGCGGACTTGGCTCCTGTACCAGGGTCTGCAGGTTCGGTGCCATTACACTGGTTAACGGTACTGCATACGTTGATCCGGAAAAATGTGTGGGCTGCCGGGACTGTATCCGAGAATGTCCGAAGAAAATCATCAGTATTGTTCCGTATAAAGGGGTTAAGCAGGTTCCTTGTGCCAGCAAGGCTGATTATTACGACAAGGCACAGGTTTGTGATTCTGGATGCACGGCCTGCCGGGACTGTGTTGATAACTGTCCTAACGGGGCTATCTATATGAATGAAATGCATGCCGTGATAGATGCCGATGTCTGTGTGAACTGCAAGGTATGCCAGTATGTTTGCGGAAGAAATGTAATCAAGGAAATGAAGATTCCTCCTGAGATTGAACTTCAGCGGACTGCACTTGAGCGCATTCAGGTGAGAATGGAAAAAGGGGAATAATCATGGTGGATCGCAAAATTAAAACAATGGACGGCAATACAGCCGCGGCTCATGTTGCATATGCTTTTTCTGAGGTTTCAGCCATTTATCCTATAACACCGTCATCACCGATGGCAGAAAGCATGGATGAATGGGTGTCTCAGGGCAGACTGAACATCTTTGGAGAAAAGGTAAAGATTGTGGAAATGGAATCCGAGGCGGGTGCAGCAGGTGCTGTTCACGGCTCGGTCACCGCCGGATCCTACACTACGACTTTTACCGCATCTCAGGGTCTCCTTCTCATGATCCCGAATATGTACAAGCTGGCGGGTGAACAGGTTCCTGTGGTGTTTCATGTGGCAGCAAGAGCTCTGGCATCCCATGCTCTGTCAATTTTCGGAGATCATTCCGATGTCATGTCATGCCGCCAGACCGGATTTGCAATGCTGTGCTCCAACAATGTCCAGCAGGTGATGGATCTTTCCGCGGTGGCACATCTTGCCACCATATCAGGAAAGGTTCCTATGATGCACTTCTTTGACGGCTTCAGAACCTCTCATGAATATCAGAAAATCAGGGTTTGGGATTATGATACTCTCAAATCGATGGTAGATTTTGAAAGTGTCTGGGCTTTCAGAAGAAATGCTCTTAATCCTAATCATCCTCACTGCATGGGCAGTGCGGAACAGCCGGAAACGTTTTTCCAGCACCGCGAAGCGGCCAACAGTGCGTATCTTGCCACTGTGGATACAGTGGTTGATTACATGAACAGGATCAATGAGGCAATCGGCACTGACTACAGACCGTTTAACTACTACGGCGCTGCAGATGCCGGTGAAATCATTATCGCCATGGGTTCGGTATGTGATGCTGCAGAGGAGATAGTCGATTATCTGAATGCGTCAGGTCGTAAAGTCGGTGTTGTCGAGGTTCATCTGTACAGACCGTTTTCGGCAAAGCATCTGATTTCTGTTATTCCAGAAACTGTGAAGAAGATTGCCGTGCTTGATCGTACCAAGGAGCCGGGATCCATAGGAGAACCTCTGTTTCTTGATGTGGTTGCCGCCTTGAAGAACTCGAGACTTGATTCCGCTCTTGTTGTCGGCGGTCGGTACGGACTTGGATCAAAGGATGTGCAGCCCGGCGATGTTCTTGCCGTTTATGAGAATTTATGGAGTGACAGTCCCAAGAAGGAGTTCACTCTTTCCATTGTTGATGATGTTACGAATCTTTCCATTGCAGGATCTTCGAATCCTGACGTTGCATCAAAGGGTACTCACGCCTGCAAGTTCTGGGGACTCGGTGCCGACGGTACTGTGGGTGCCAATAAGAACAGTGTTAAAATCATCGGTGATCATACCGATAAGTTTGTTCAGGCTTATTTCCAGTATGATTCCAAAAAATCAGGTGGCGTGACGATTTCTCATCTTCGCTTCGGCGACAGTCCGATTAAATCATCCTATTATGTAAAGCAGGCCAATTTCGTTGCCTGTCACAACTGCTCATACCTTCGCAAATACGATATGGTTGAGGATGTAAAGCCGGGGGGATATTTCCTTCTCAACTGTCCGTGGAATGATGAGGAACTGGACAGATATCTTCCAGGAAAGGTTAAACGCTACATAGCAAACAATGACGTTAAGTTTTATACATGTGATGCGGTGTCGATTGCAAAGAGGATAGGTCTTGGCGCAAGGCGTACAAATACTGTGCTTCAGGCAGCCTTCTTCAAACTTGCTGACATCATCCCGATTGATGACGCTGTGAAGTACATGAAGGATGCCATTGAGCATACATATGCCAAGAAGGGCCGGAATATTGTTGATATGAACAATGCGGCTGTTGATGAGGGTGTTAAGAATGTTCATCAGGTTGCAATTCCCGAGTCCTGGAAAACATGCGGCGACGACGCTCCTCGTCCTAGACTCCAGGGCAGAGATCAGGTGCAGACTGACTATCTGAATGATATTCTTGTACCGACAAACACTCTGAACGGTGATCACATTCCTGTGTCGAAGTTTATTGCCACTGTCAACGGTATGATCCCTTCTGGTACAGCCGCCTTTGAAAAAAGGGATATTGCTGCAGATCTTCCTGTATGGAACTGTCATAACTGCATGCAGTGCAACTGGTGTTCTCTTACCTGTCCTCACGGAGCCATTCGTCCGTTTGTGATCTCTTCCGAGGATGCTGCAAATTATCCTGATGCTGTTCCGATGAAGGATTCTCCGGATCGGTATTTCATTATGGCCGTATCCGTTAAGGACTGTACGGGCTGCGGATCCTGTGCCAGCGTATGTCCAGCTCATAACAAGGCTCTTTCCATGACTGTGTCTACCGAGGATGCCGTTGAATCACGTCAGCAGATGTTTGACAGGCTTTTCGCAGGAAAGAAGTTTGTAAAGGAAATTGCATTCAAGGATATTACAGTTAAGAACTCTCAGTTCAGACAGCCGCTTCTTGAATTTTCGGGAGCCTGTCCGGGCTGCGGCGAGTCACCTTATGCCAAGCTTGTAACTCAGCTGTTTGGATCAAGAATGTTTATTGCCAATGCCACCGGCTGCTCCTCAATATGGGGCTGCAGTGCTCCTTCAACTCCGTATACGGTCGGAGATGACGGCAGAGGACCGGCCTGGGCTAATTCTCTGTTTGAGGATAATGCTGAATTCGGTCTCGGTATGCGTGTGTCTGTCAATGCGAGAAGACAGGAATTAAAGACAGCCGCCCTGTCGCTTGCCGGTGATCTGCAGATCCTTGGCAAACGCTGGGTTGCAAACATGGAGGATGCAGAACTTTCCGAGATTTACGGCAATGAACTGCTGGACAAGTGCCGTGAGGTTCAGAACAGTGATGAAGCTGCTTCATTTATTGTGAAGAATGCTGATCTGCTGAACAAACCTTCCATGTGGATATTCGGCGGCGACGGTTGGGCATACGATATCGGTTATGGCGGTCTGGATCATGTTCTGGCATCCGGTGAGAATGTCAATGTCCTTGTCTTTGATACAGAGGTTTATTCCAATACTGGCGGACAGGCTTCGAAGGCAACACAGCTTGGAGCCATAGCCAAGTTTGCGGCTTCCGGCAAGATGGTTAAGAAGAAGGATCTTGCACAAATGGCAATGGCGTACGGTACAGTGTATGTGGCTCAGATAGCCATGGGTGCGAATCCTGCACAGACGCTTAAGGCCATAAAGGAGGCAGAGCGTTACAACGGTCCTTCGCTCATCATCGCCTACGCACCTTGTATCAATCACGGTGTGAAGGCTGGCATGAATAACTCCATGCTGGAAATGCAGCATGCCGTGAGAGCCGGCTACTGGCATCTTCTCAGGTACTATCCTGATCTGGCTCAGCAGGGCAGAAATCCGTTGTCAATAGACAGTCTCAGGCCGACAGAGGATTATCAGAAGTTTCTCATGGGAGAGGTTAGATACAACTCGCTTAAGCTTAAATTCCCTGATAAGGCTGATGAAATCTTTAAGGCATCCGAGAGGACCGCCATGGATCGTTATGAGACTCTTGTAAACCGTAAGAACAGTATGGAGCCAAGAAAATGATAAATTTTACCAGGAAAAGAACTCAGATGCCTGAGCAGAATGCGGAACTGCGTCGTACCAGTTTTACTGAGTCACAGACTGGCTACACTGAGGAAATGGCCATATGCGAGGCTATGCGCTGTCTTAAGTGCCGAGAGCATCCGTGCATGACAAGAGGATGTCCGGTTCATAACCATATTCCCGCATTTATAGACTGCATTTGCGAAGGACGTTTTGAGGATGCCTATAATATCCTGAGAAAGACTACCTGCCTTCCCGCTGTTTGCGGTCGCGTCTGTCCGCATGAGGAACAGTGCGAAGGTAACTGTGTCAGGGGTATCAAGGGAGACAGTGTTTCTATAGGAGCGCTGGAGCGTTTTGTTGCAGACTGGCATCGGGAGCACTGTACTGATAATGTTGATCACGAGATTGAAAAGAATGGCAGACGTGTTGCCGTTATTGGTGCAGGTCCTGCAGGTCTTGCTGCCGCAGGTGATCTTGCCACATTGGGTTATGACGTTACGATCTTTGAAAAGACTGATGTAATTGGCGGTGTTCTCGCCTATGGCATTCCGGAGTTCAGACTGCCGAAAGCCATAGTCAGTAATGAGATCCGGAAACTTCAGGACAGGAAGGTAAACTTTGAACTCGGCAAGACTCTTGGTGCTGATTTCAGCCTTGATGATCTCCAGGGGAACATGGGCTTTGATGCCGTGTTCCTTGGTATAGGTGCCGGAGTTGCACAGACTATGGATATTCCAGGCGAGGATCTTAACGACTGTTATCTTGCTCAGGATTTTCTGAATACAGTCAACCTCAGACAGAACAGTGAGCTTCAGTTTCCTAAATATCGCAGGATAGCCATTGTCGGCGGTGGAAATGTGGCCATGGATGCCTGCCGCAGTGCTGTTAGAACCGGTGCTGAGAAAGTCATGATTGTCTATCGCCGTTCAGAGACTGAAATGCCGGCCTATGAGGGAGAAATAAATGAAGCCCGCGCAGAAGGAGTAGAGTTTGTTTTTCTCACCAGACCAACGGAGGTTCTGGGAACAGACGGCAGGGTTACAGGTCTTAAATGTCTGAAGACAAAGCTTGGCGAAGATGATTCAAGAGGCTATCGCAAGCCGGTGGATATTCCTGGTACTGAGCACGTGATCGAAGCCGACTGCGTCATTATGGCTGTAGGCAACGGCTCTGATGCAGATCTTGTTGAGAAATGCGGTCTGAAATGCGATCGAAAGGGTCGCATTGAAGTGGATCCTGTTACGTGTGAAACATCGCGGCGGGGCGTATATGCCGGTGGTGATGCCGTTACCGGTCCTCTCACTGTTATAAGTGCCATGGGAGCTGGCAGAAGGGCGGCTGTAGCCATACATAACAGATTAAGCGAAGACTGATTTTTTAATTTTTGTTTGCATACGGGGGATCCAGGAGATCTCTCGTTTTTTTTGGGGGGAGGGATAAACGGTGGTCTGATCTGAGTCGTGCGGACATGGGAAAATGTGGCTTTGTGCAGATCATCAGAACGGATTC
>CADBNP010000131.1 GCA_902796095.1 uncultured Aeromonadales bacterium
CTGGGCAACAGGTTTATAAATACTGTAGACAGGATTTTTCTGTACAGCGGAGACACCGGACGCAGTGAAGAGGAGATCCTCGATGAAATTACAAGGGAGGTTAATGCAGTATGACTTTTGAAGAATTCAAAAAGAATCTCATGAGCATGAATTTTCTCAGCACTCCGGCAGTTGAATATCCTCTTGCGTTTGCAGAGGCGCTGGAGGAGTTTGGCAGGGAAAAAAATTCTTCGGAACCTGACACCATAGTTCCGTTTCTTGCCTTGACTGTTCTGCTGCAGTACTCATGCCAGGGGCAGAATGTATGTCTTAACCTCGACAGGAAAAATCTGCAGACTCTTATAGACAGGATCAGAGAAAGCAGTATTTCTGCATGTCGCGATAAAAGAATTTTCCCTCCCGAGGATCCTGACTGCAGAAACAATGCTCTGGAGCTGTTTGACTCGTTCTGGAAAGAAACTCTTGGTCCGGATTTTGAAAAAGTCGAAAACTTCATCCGGATCCTGACAGAAAGATTCGGAAAAAAAGACGGATCCGCAAGTTCCGCAAATCCTCAGGACTGCAGCAGGGAAGATGATCTTCTCCTGAGACTTGTCAGATTTGAGAATGGCAGCGACAACTCAGAAAATTCTTCTGATGATGGCGGTGAAAAAGCAGCAAAATCTTCTGAAAAAGACGGTAACGTAAGGAAAGCAGTTCCTTATGTAGTTTACTGCGATGAAAAACAGAAGGCATATTCACTTTATTATTCAAGGCAGTTTGCATATGAAACTGTTATTGCAGAGTGCATCAGAACACGCCGGGGCGACAGCGGCAAAACCGATGAAAATCTGATGAGGAAAATCAGCGGATATCTGAATATTCTGTTTGATAAAAATAACTACCAGCAGAAGACTGCGGCTTTTCTTTCCTGTCTGAGTAAATTTTTTATTATCACCGGCGGCCCGGGCACCGGAAAAACTACGACGGTAGTAAAGCTTCTTCTGCTCCTCAAATGTCTTAAGATTAATGAGAATCTGAATATCGGCATGGCCGCTCCCACCGGCAAGGCCGCTGCCAGAATGAAGGAGTCCATTAATAAATCCTGTCAGGAATTCAGCGCAGAACTGAAAAATGACTCCATGCTGCACAGACTTGCTGATGAGTTGGCACAGCTCAGCGAAGGTAATCAAGTGTCTCCGGAAGAACTTATCAGTTCAATTCCTTCGGATGCCAGAACCATACACCGGCTTATAGGTATAAATTTCTCCGGGCATACTGTTTTCAACAGAAATAATACGCTGCCGTACAATGTCCTTATTGTAGACGAGGCGTCAATGATGGACTTGTCCCTGTTTTACAAGCTCCTGCAGTCTGTCAGTGATGAGTGTCAGATTATTCTGCTCGGAGATCAGAATCAGCTGCCGTCCGTTGAAGGCGGAAGTGTTTTTGCAGATCTGTGCAGGGCATTTCTTGAAACCAGCAAAACTGAACTGATCACAAATGAAGAAGAGCACAAAGGTGCAGATGATGACAAGGGAGAAAATGGTAAAATTCTCAATTTGCCTAAAGTGTTTAAGGATTACATTTTAGCTGAATCTGAATTAAAAAGCTCTGAATTAGCAGAAGCCGAAAACTGGGTTAAGAACAATACGTCCTTCTGTGCCGTCAGACTTACTGAAAATCACCGATTCAAAGATGATGGAGAAAGTGAGAACAGCATTAAAAAGATGTCGGACTGGGTGAACTGCGGTGGTATGCCTGAAGGAAGCGATATTCCTGCAGCCGCAGTATCCGGTTCTTTAAAAGATTTCAAAGGTTTTACTAAGAGAGGTGTTTATGCCATTAATCTGACAGACTCGTTTCAGAAATATTTTAATTTGCCCGAGAATGGAAACGTCGGAATTTCGAATAAGGAAGCAGAGAAATGGCTGGAAGCGAAACTGTCCGAGTTAAAAGGTTATGATCTTTTCTGGAAAACTGTGAAAGACTGCTGCGTCAGTCATATTGATCTGACAAGAGACAGAGAGAGAGCTGATAATCTTTTCGGGAAATTCAACAATTTCAGAGTTCTCTGTACAAACAGGGAAACTGTTTTCGGTGTTAATTCAGTCAACAGTATTTATCACGGTATTTACCGTAAATCTTCTTATTTCGACCGCTATGCAATCATAAAAGGAACAGACGGATTTGAGTGGTATCCGGGACTGCCGATTATGATCACAAAAAATAATTATTCTCTGCATCTTTACAACGGCGATATAGGGATCACCATGATAGATCCCGACAGTCAGGAAGGCAGACCGGAACTGAAGGTTCTTTTTCCGGTTGTTGACGACTCTTCTGAAGTGTCCTACAGATATTTTCCTGCGTCTGTTCTTTCAGACTACGAATGTGCCTATGCCATAACTGTTCATAAGTCACAGGGCTCGGAAATGAACCATGTTCTTCTGCTGACTCCGAGTCGTGACAGCTCATTCATAACCAGAGAAATACTCTATACGGGTATAACCAGAGCCAGGAGCAGTGTTACTCTGATTTATGTACCTAATTTTTTCAGAAATCAGTGCAGTCGGCAGATTTCCCGGTGCAGTAATCTGCAGTCAAGGATAAAAGTTTAATCTGGTTTCCAGAAGCAGAATTCGAAAATCTGGATGAAGATCCTGTGGATGCTTCTGATTGAAACTGCGAGAACATTCCTGCCGTTCTGGAGACGACAGCTTCCTGTAGCCGGGAGTTTTGCAACAGCCGTAAATTTCAGGAAAAGATATTAAAGAAAGAAAATCATCCCGTCAAAAACAGCCTCTCTAAGGAAATGGAATGAACCTTAAGAGAGTGAAGGAAAGGTGAATAATGGGAAATCCGGTTTTGGAAGAATCAGCTATGATGAGATTCTCATGCGCATAAAACAGTTTGTCATAAATCAGAGGAAACGAGGCAATCAATGTGGATAAAACTGCATATATAATCACAGGTCAGAAACAAAACAGACCGGTCGTTTTTAGACCGCGCCGGTTTGGGAAATCTGTGACGGTATCTGTGTTTAATTGCTTTTTACTGAAGGACTGCAGGATTTTAAGGGACTTGCCATAGAAAAGGATCCTTACCGTAAAAACGAAATGCAGAAGATATAGATTCATTATTCAAACTGTTGAACAAACTGCCTGGTGAGGGTGTCAGTTCCAGTTCAAAAACATTCAATGATGAGAACACGATAAGGGATATTATATATTCCCAGATCCCGCTGGAAGTATCAATAAAGCAAAGGAAGTGATAAATTCGCAGGGATATTCTGATTTGGAACTGAAAACCAGGAAGACCAGACTGGTGATAGAATTCAAAAG
>CADBNP010000132.1 GCA_902796095.1 uncultured Aeromonadales bacterium
ATACCGGATCCATCAGAAGGGGATCGAATATTTCCGTGGCATATTTTGATCAGTACCGGGAAATTCTGGATGAAAGTAAAACAGTACTGGACAATCTTACCAACGGCCGTACCGAGGTAACTGTCAACGGACACCGCAAAAGTGTCATGGGCTATCTTCAGGATTTTCTCTTTGAGCCCCGCAGGGCATATGTGCCTGTAAGCGCTCTGTCCGGAGGAGAGAAGAACAGGCTTCTTCTGGCCAGGATCTTCCTGAAGGAATTCAATGTACTGATCCTGGACGAACCAACCAATGATCTTGATATTGAAACCCTTGAGCTTCTTGAGGAGCTTCTGGTCAACTACAAAGGGACTCTGATCATAGTCAGTCACGATCGCTGGTTTATTGATAATGTGGCGACAGAACTGTGGTATTTCCAGGGTGACGGCACGATAGAGCAGGTTGTTGGCGGGTATGAGGATCTCAATCGCTATCTTCAGACCAGGAGGGAGAAGAGCGAGATAAAGTCAAAAAATGCCGCTGAAAATGAATCTGCAGCGTCTGCCCCGGCACCTGTCAGGGAGAAAAGCAGACTCAGCTATCGCGAGGAAAAGGAACTGGAGCAGCTGCCGGTTAAAATTGCAGAGCTGGAGGAGGAACTTGAGGAAATACAGAAGATCCTTTCAGATCCTTCTTTTTACACCAGATCGCAGGATGAAATAAAGAGTCAGAATATGAAGGCAGCGGAGATTGAGGAAAAGATCACGGAAGCCTATGCGCGCTGGGAGGAACTGGAGGAGCTTAAGAATCGTTATGAGGAGGCAAAAGGGAAAAAGTAATCGCTTTCAGTTCTTTTGCCAGGATGAACGTGGCTGTAAATGTAAAGGAAGTTAAAGCAAGTTAAAGACAGCAGTCCCGGCAATTTTTGAATATTGGCTTGATCCAGCTGAATAAAGGCTGATGTTCGTGATTTATTTGTGAGAATACGGGGGAAAATCCTTCATACCGGGAATAGATCTGTTTCTTTGTTAGGCTGTTCCGGATCTGTTTGTTACCTGGTATTCCTCTGTATTGAAAATTTAGTAAAGCTGAAGAGAATGAGGAGGTGCAGGTAACTGAGGGTTATCAGAATCCTTACACAAAAAAGGTTAAATTTTTAGGACTGATTTCATGTTTCTGTTTTATCGTTCATAGTCAGGGGATGAACCCATGTTAGAAGAAGCTGGTTCCGGCTGTGCCGTCTATCTCGTGTTTGCCGTTCTTACAGTATTTGTGATATTTATCATAGCATCAGAGCCTGTTATAGGTATTCCTCTTTTTTTGGGTGTTATGATTCTGTTCTTTTTGGCAGATAAATACGACAAAAAGAAGAAACTTGAGAAAGAGAATGAATTACCGAAACTGCCGGATTCTGAACCTGAAAAAAAATCTCAGGAGCATAGGGAATGTTTGACTGCTTTTTTGATTGTTTTTATTATCCTGCTGGTGCGTCTTATAATTATTCTTTACGATGGCGGAACATTCTTAGATTTTTGGAATGAAATATTTCATTTTGGATGACTTATCAGTTGTATGGCAGACCGGTGAATGCTGAAACGATTTCCTGCCTTTCACAATGATATATCGCCTGACTTTTATTCTCCACACTTATAGATCCCTCAGTCCACATTTCTCTTAAAATCTGCGTAATGTGATGGCAGCAGATATTGCTTGCTAATTTTGCAATATGTAAAAGCGTGACTTCGGCTCACTTGAATCCAAATAAAAGTGTGAAGAGTTCCTCTCATTACTCTAATAAAAGTGTGATAATCTAACACAAATACGTATGTAAAAGTGTGAGAAATCAAACCCTGGAAAGATTCATACTGAAGAAACTTCTGAACTGGAAGAATTCCCCCAACCGCAAACCGCTTATTCTGAAAGGCGTGCATCAGGCAGGCAAAACCTGGGTTCTGAAAGAGTTTGGCAGACGTTGCTACGAAAATGTAGCATACTTTAACTTTGAAGAAAATGAAGCACTCAGACAGTTTTTTGAGACCTCAAAGAATGTAAGCCGCATTTTGCAGAACCTGATGATGGTCAGCGGTCAGAAGATCCTTCCTGAAAAAACACTGATCATTTTTGATGAAGTGCATGACAGTCCTGACGTCATTAATTCATTGAAGTACTTCTGCGAAAATGCTCCCGAGTATCATATTGCATGTGCCGGTTCTTTTTTGGGCATTTCTCTGGCAGGACCATCGTCTTTTCCTGTGGATAAAGTCAGTTTCATGCAGCTTGATCCCATGACTTTTTCCGAGTTTCTGATTGTCAACGGGGACGCAAATCTGGCATCATTCATTGAAAACACTGACAGCATAGAGCCGATCCCCGATGCTTTTTTCAATCCTCTGTACGAGAAACTGAAGATGTATTACGTTACAGGCGGAATGCCGGAAGCTGTGCGGATGTGGACCGAATTACGCGATGTTTCTGCAGTGCAGGAGGTTCTGTCTGATATTATCGGTTCTTATGAACGCGATTTTGCAAAGCATCCCGGAGTCAGTGAGTTTCCGAAGATTTCAATGATCTGGAAATCAGTGCCGTCCCAGCTGGCCAGAGAAAACAAGAAGTTTATTTACCGGGCAGTTAAAAACGGAGCCAGAACCAGGGAATATGAGAATGCTCTGCAGTGACTGGCAGATGCCCGCCTGGTGCATAAAATTTATCGCAGCGCGGCTCCCGGTCTTCCAATGGCCGCGTATGATGATTTGTCTGCATTCAAGATTTATCTTCCAGATGTGGGAGTTCTCCGCCGCCTGGCACAGTTGGCGCCGACGACTTTCGGGGAAGGAAACCGGCTTTTTACCGAATTTAAGGGTGCTCTGACAGAGAATTTTGTTCTTCAGACCTTAATTACCCAGTTTGAAGTTGTTCCTCGGTACTGGAGTCAGACCAATCCCCCTTACGAAGTAGATTTTCTGATCCAGCGTGAGAATGATATTTTTCCGGTTGAGGTAAAATCAGAAGCCTGTACTTCAGGGAAAAGCCTCAGAAAATTCAGGGAACTCTTTTCTGATGCTGTCAGACTTCGGATACGTTTCTCTCTCGATAATCTGAAACTGGATGATGATGTCCTCAATATTCCGCTCTTCATGGCAGATGAGACAGATCGACTGATAGGCCTGGCTCTGGAAAAGAGAGGAATCAGTTCCTGAATTAATGCCGTGTTTATTTCCCGTCGTGGAAGCTTGTCATGGCAGTTCTTTCCATTTCCGGATAACCATGCTCATTTTTTGCAAGTTCAAAAGCTCGGATCATGAAAGACATGTTGCGGGCGAGGTTGCGCATTGTCTGCAGTCCCTCCAGATCCTTTTTAACATCCTCAGCTGTAAAACCGTGGACCTGATTCCAGTAGGTGCTGGATGCGATCGGCATGCAGCTTATCGTGAAATATTTATTGAGCACATCGAATGTTGCCGTGTTTCCTCCTCTTCTGCAGCTGACTACAGAGGCACCGACCTTCATCTGTTTGCTGAAACCTGAACTGCTGAAGAACAGACGATCAAGAAAACTGAGAAGCGTGCCGTTAGGAGATGAGTAATATACCGGACTGCCGATAACAAGTCCGTCGGCGTCTCTGAATTTCTCAGCTGTACTGTTTACCAGATCGTCAAAGGTACATTTGCCCTGTGTTCTGCATTTGCC